>CAYVBN010000717.1:0-2851 GCA_964449645.1 uncultured Hyphomicrobiales bacterium | reverse complement strand
CTCGAGGTCCGAACCGGCCTGGGGTTGCCCCCGAAACCGATCTTCACCCGTCTGTGCAGGCCCGCGAGGATTAAGCGTCGGCCGAAGCCGTCGCGCCTGCAGTCTCGGACAGGACTGGGCCACCCGGTTTGCCCGGGAGGCCGCACGCCTCCGGATCACCGCAATCGGCGGATCGTCCCTTCAGATGAATCCCGTCGGGATGTCCAAAAGGAATGAATTCCTGACTGCCGTATTTTCCGTAGGACGCGCAAAGGCGCGCCGACATTCAGGGCCGGCACGCCCAACTCCCCCTATTTAGGGCGTCCGCAAGCCTTTGCCAAGTCTCTTTGTGCCGACCAGAAGCGGAAATGGCCCGATTCTGGCCTTCAGCGCACTGACCCCTCGGTGGCCCGGTAGCATCCCACCGGGCCGGCCAGGGTGGCCTGCTAGCTGCTCAGGACCGAGGACGGCTCGACCTTCACGCCCGGACCCATGGTCGAGGAGATGGCGATCCGGTTGATGAAATGGCCCTTGGCGCCGGCCGGCTTCGCCTTTTGGACGGCGTCCGCAAAGGCCCGGATGTTCTCGACCAGCTTCTCGGCCGGGAACGACGCCTTGCCGACCCCCGCATGGACGATCCCGGCCTTCTCGACCCGGAACTCGACCGAGCCGCCCTTGGCGCCCTTCACGGCGGCGGTGACATCCATGGTGACGGTTCCGACCTTCGGGTTGGGCATCATGCCGCGCGGGCCCAGCACCTTGCCGAGCCGGCCGACCAGCGGCATCAGGTCCGGGGTGGCGATGCAGCGGTCGAAGTCGATGTTGCCCGCATTGACCTTCTCGACCAGGTCCTCGGCGCCGACCACGTCGGCCCCGGCGGCCCGGGCCTCGTCGGCCTTGGCGCCGCGCGCGAACACCGCGACGCGGACCGAGCGGCCGGAGCCATTCGGCAGGCTGACAACGCCGCGCACCATCTGATCGGCGTGGCGCGGATCGACGCCGAGATTCATGGCGATCTCGATCGTCTCGTCGAACTTCGCCTTGGCGCGCTCCTTGATCATCTGCACCGCTTCGGGGAGCGGATAGAACTTGGCGGGATCGATGCCGTCACGAGCCGCCCGGGTGCGTTTTCCGACCTTGCTCATCGCCGTCACTCCCTCACCTCGATGCCCATGGAGCGGGCCGAGCCCTCGACCATGCGCATCGCCGCTTCGACGGTGTCGCAGTTGAGATCTTTCATCTTCTTTTCGGCGATCTCCTTGACCTGCGCTTTCGTCACGGAGCCGGCCTTGTCGCGGCCCGGCGCCTTGGCGCCGCTCTCGACCTTCGCCGCCTTCTTGAGGAAGTGCGACACGGGCGGCGTGCGCATCTCAAAGGTGAAGGAACGGTCCTGATAGATCGTGATGACGACCGGGATCGGCGACCCCTTCTCCATCTGCTGGGTCTGCGCGTTGAACGCCTTGCAGAACTCCATGATGTTGAGGCCGCGCTGACCGAGCGCGGGGCCGATCGGCGGCGAAGGGTTCGCGGCCCCCGCCGGCACCTGCAATTTCAGAAAGCCGGTGACTTTCTTTGCCATGGTTCACTCCTCTGGGCCGGACATCCGGCGCGTCAGGGTGCGTGGTGCGGATCCCGGCGGCTGGCGACCGCCTTCACCTCCCACGCGGTTCTCCGTTCGCGAGACCGGGAGCCGGCCGTCGAGAACGGCAACGGACAAGCGAAACGTCTTTAAGGAGAGACCCCCTAAAGCTTTTCGACCTGTCCGAATTCGAGCTCGACCGGGGTGGCCCGGCCGAAAATGGAAACCGCGACCTTGAGCCGCGAGCGGGCGTCGTCGACCTCCTCGACGGTGCCGTTGAAGGAGGCGAACGGCCCGTCGGATACGCGCACCTGCTCGCCGACCTCGAACGACACCGACGGCTTCGGCCGCTCGATGCCCTCCTGCACCTGGTGCAGGATGCGCGCCGCCTCGGCGTCCGAGATCGGCATCGGCTTGTTGTCGGCGCCGAGAAAGCCGGTGACCTTCGGGGTGTTCTTGATGAGGTGATAGGCCTCGTCGGTGAGGTCCATCTTCACCAGGACGTAGCCGGGGAAGAACTTGCGCTCGGTGTCGACCTTGCGGCCGCGGCGCACCTCCACGACCTTCTCCTTCGGCACCATGATCTCCTCGAACAGGTGCTCGAGATGCCGCTGCTTCGCCTGCTCGCGGATGGAATCCGCGACCTTGTTCTCGAAATTCGAGTAGGCGTGCACGATGTACCAGCGCTTCTCCATGACCGTCGTTCCGATCATTCTGTCTTAGCTTCCGATGCCGAGCACGAGCGTGATGAGGAAGCGGATGACCTGATCCGCCACCAGGAAGAACACGGCGGCAAGCGCGGCCATGACGAAGACCATCGCGGTAGTGACCGCGGTCTCCTTGCGCGAAGGCCAGGTGACCTTCTGCGTCTCGGCGCGCACTTCCTGCAGGAACTTGAACGGACTGACCTTCGCCATGCTGGTTGACTTCGCTGCTGCTCGCTTGCCCCGTTTCCGAATCCCGTCCCGCGATCCAGGCCTCGCGGTTCAATCCGGAGGGCTCACTGTCTTGGTCCCGGGCCGAAGCTTCCGTCCGGCGCCCCGGTCCCGCCCCAATCGTTGGGAGCGGGGTCGAAAATCGTCAGATCCCGCCGCATTCTGGCGGGCATGGAGGGAACCACCGCAATCTAGTAATCCCAACCACTTAGCCAAGGCGCGCGGCGCAAGAAAGACAGGGAAATTTCGGGCCGCCCCGAAGCCGTCCGCCGCACCTTACGCTCGTATCTCGCCTTTCCGTGAATCACAAACTCCCGGGGCTCCGCAACGGGCATCGTGCTCAGAGCCAAGGGGAAGG
>CAYVBN010000716.1:0-6541 GCA_964449645.1 uncultured Hyphomicrobiales bacterium | reverse complement strand
AGATGGCGCGGAACGCCGGCGAGGGCGCCGCTCGCCTGCTGCGGCTCGCCGCGGCGGGCCGCACGCTCGGCCTTCTCCTGCGCCTTGATGCGCTCCCAGGAACGCTCGACCGCCTCCGGCGCGGATGCTTGCGCGTCCGCGAACACGTGCGGATGCCGGCGCACCATCTTGGTCGTGATCGCAAGAACGACATCGCCGAAATCGAACGCGCTGCGCTCCTCGGCCATGCGCGCGTGAAACACGACCTGAAGCAGCAGGTCCCCCAACTCCTCGCGCAGGTCCTCGAGGTCGCCGCGGGCGATCGCGTCCGCGACCTCGTGCGCCTCCTCGATGGTATAGGGCGCGATGGTCTCGAACGTCTGTTCGAGGTCCCACGGGCAACCGGTGCCGGGCGTGCGCAGCGCCGCCATGATGGCGAGGAGCACGTCGATGTCGCGTGAGGGAACCACGGCCTGTCCTTTCGACCCTTGAGCCAGAGCGGCGAGCGTCCTCAGTCCGAAGCGCGCCGTCCGATGTGCCGCTGTGCGTATTGGGTTCGGGGCACTACCACGGGAGCGTCAAGCGGGCCAGCAAAGGGGCCGGCGCGGGGAAGACACCGCATGCCCGGCATGGCACAAGCACAGCCGCGCGGGTGGCCGATTCGCCGCGCCAACGCTTGCATCCGACAGCCGGCCGGGAGGGCAGGGACGGAATGGGCAGCATCCATACGGCACCGGTTTCGAACCTTGCGCTGGCGCTCGCGCGCGCCGGAAACCTCCGGAGCTTCGTCGAGACGGGAACGTTCCTCGGCCATTCGCTGTCCTGGGCTTCGCAGCATTTCGACCGCGTCTGGACGATCGAGATCAGCAGCGACTACCAGCGCCAGGCGATGGAGAAGGTGGGGCCGCTCCCGAACGTCACCTTCGTCCTCGGCGACTCGGCAACGCAGCTCGCGAAGATCTGCGGCGAGCTCGCCGGGCCGGCGCTGTTCTGGCTCGATGCGCACGCCGGAGCCGGCTTTTTCGGCGCGGAAGACAATTGCCCGCTGGTCGAGGAGCTGAAGACGGTCCTGGCGCGGCCGCTGCCGCACTGCATTCTGATCGACGATGCCCGCGCCTTCGTGGCGCCGCCGCCGCCGCCGTTCGACTACCGCAAATGGCCGTCGCTCGACGAGGTCATGGCGGTCATTCTCGACCGCGGCGGCTATCATGTGAGCGTCGTGACGGACGTGATGATCGCAGTGCCGGCGGATTTGCGCGAAATCGTCGCCCAATACACGTTCGACGTCCGGCCGCAGATTTGAGGGGCGGCTTCCCGTGCGGCATGCGCGGACGTGTCGGCCGGGGTGCCGTTGACAGGCCAAATGGCGCTGTGAAATATCACAGTCATCGAATGCCCGCCCCCGACCGGAGTCGCAGGTTCGTGTCACCGCGCAAGCTCTCCCTGACCTTCCAGAGCGGATCGAGCACCACCACGCGCGAGGTCCCGATCGCGAACGCCATCGTCGCCGGCTGGACCGGCCGCGATCCCGTAGCGGTCGAAAAGCACATCCGTGAGTTGGAGGCGCTCGGCGTCCGGCGGCCCGCGACCACCCCGATCTTCTACCGCGTGGCGGCCGCGCGCGTGACCACCGATCCGGTGATCGAGGCGACCGGCGACCGTTCCGGCGGGGAGGCGGAGTTCGTCCTCCTGCGCGATTCCGGGCGGCTGTGGGTCGGAGCCGGCTCCGATCACACGGACCGGGAGGTGGAAACCTATGGGGTCACGGTCTCGAAGCAGATGTGCGACAAGCCGATCGCGCCGCTGTTCTGGCCCTACGACGAGGTTGCGCCGCACTGGGACCGGCTGATCCTGCGCTCCCATGTGCGCGAATCCGGCCGCCAGGCGCTCTACCAGGAAGGCCCCGTCACGGCGATGCTCGATCCGGCTGCCCTGATGTCGCGCTACCTGGGGACCGGGGAACTGACCGAAGGCTCGATCATGTTCTGCGGCACGCTGGCCGCGATCGGGGGTGTGCGGCCGACGGACGATTTCACATTCGAGCTCGAAGACCCGGTCCTCGGCCGCAAGATCACGCACAGTTATCGGGTCACCATCCTTCCGGTGCTGGGATGAGCAGGGGACTGGGCACGCACGCGACCGCTCTCCCACCCAAGCCAACGCCGCTTCGCCGCGCCGCTGAGGCGGAGCGAACCCCGGCACCGTCGCTGCGCGACCTCGCCTACGAGGCGATCAAGCACCGCATCATCACCTGCGCGTTCAAGCCCGGCGAATACGTGAACGAAGCCTCGGTGGCGGCGACGCTCGGCTTCGGCCGCACGCCGGTCCACCAGGCGATCAACCGGCTCATGCTCGAGGGCATGGTCGAGGTCATTCCGCGCAAGGGCGTCATCGTCAGACCGGTGAGCCTCGATGAGGTCATCCAGATCATCGAGGCGCGCGTGATCGTGGAACCGCAGGGCGTGCGGCTGGCGGCGGAGCGGGCGGACGAGAACGAAATCGCCGCGCTCGACGACATCCTGGCGCGCACCCGCGCCTGCATGGACACGCGCAACATCGAGCAGATGATGCTGCTCGACCGCGAATTCCATCTCGTGCTCGCGCGTGCCGCGCGCAATGCGGTGCTCGCCGAGATCCTGCGCCGGCTGCACGAGCGCTCGCTGCGCTTCTGGTTCATCTCGCTGACCGCGCCGGAGCATCATGCGAGCGTGCAGGAGGAGCATCGCGCGATCATCGAGGCGATCCGCACCCGCGACGTCGCCGCCGCCGAACGCGCCATGTGCACCCACATCGAATCCTTCCGCACCAATGTCGCACGTTGTTTGTGAGCTTGTGACCCGGCGCGACGCCGTCGGGCGAGGAGACTGACATGCCGATGAACAAACCCCACCTCGAATTCCACCGCCTCGACATGAACGAGGGCTGGGCGACGCCGCCCGGCTATCCATCCGGGATCAAGCAGAAGATCCTCGCGAGCGATCTCGACGAGACGAAAAAGATGGGCAGCCGCACGCGCCTGCTGCGCTTCGACCCCGGCGTCTACACGACCGCTCCGTTCGTGCACGATCACTGGGAAGAGGTTTATCTGGTCACCGGCGACCTGATCGTCGGCAACGACGCTCAGGGGCAGGGCGGGGAGACGTTCAAGGCGCCCACCTATGCCTGTCGGCCGCCCGGCGTCTATCACGGCCCGTTCAAGTCGGACGGCGGCTGCGTGCTGTTCGAGATGCATTACTACGACGAGAGCAAGAAATAGGCGGCGATGTCGCCAACGAAGCGAACTCAGAGACGAAGCAGGATCGGAATATGAGTGCAGACGATCGGCGCGTATTGGTTGCGGGTGGTGGTCCGGTTGGCTTGCTGTGCGCTTGGCTGCTCGGGCGGCAAGGAATTCCGGTGCGCCTGTTCGACGTGAACGACAGCCCGCAGGCCGACCCGCGCGCGGCCACCACGCACCCGGCGACGCTTGACCTGCTCGCGGACGACGGCCTGGCCGACGACATGGCCCGGGTCGGTCTCGTCGCGCCGATCTTCCAGTTCTGGGACCGTCCGAGCGGGGAATTGGTCGCGCAGTTCGATCACGCGATTCTCGCGAGGGATACGCAGCATCCGTTCGTCGTTCAGTGCGAACAATTCAAGACCGCGAATCTCATCCTGCAGCGGCTGCGCAAACTCTCCAACGTGGAGGTTCTGTTCGGCCACGAGGTCGTCGGCGTCGCGCAGATGGACAAGTCGGTCAGCGTCGACGTGCGGGGGCCGGGTGGGGTGGTGACGCACAGCGGGGCTTATCTGATCGGCGCCGACGGCGGCCGCAGCATCGTCCGCAAGCTCTCCGACATCGCGTTCGAAGGCTTCACCTGGCCGGAGCGCTTCATCGTGCTCACGACACCGTTCGATTTCGAGGCCGAGCGCGGGCTGTGCTATCGCAGCTACTTCGCCGACCCGGACGAATGGTGCAATTGCTTCAAGGTGTCGGCCGACGGCCCGCCCGGGCTATGGCGCACCGTCTATCCGACCGACCCGGCGCTCTCCGAGCAGGATCTGATGAGCGACGACGCCGTGCAGGCGCGCATGCAGAAATTCTTTCCCGCATCGCAGCCGTACGAAATCGTCCACCGCAATCTCTACGTCACGCATCAGCGCGTGGCGGCCACGTTCCGCAAGGGGCGGGTGGTGCTCGCCGGCGATGCCGCGCACCTCAACAATCCGATCGGCGGCATGGGGCTTAACGGCGGCATCCAGGACGCCGCGAACCTGAGCGAGAAGCTCGCGCAGGTGCTTATCGGAGGCGAGTCCGACCGGCTGCTCGACCTCTACAATCTGCAGCGCCGCATGGTCGCGACGGAGTTCGTCCAGGAACAGTCGATTGCCAACAAGAAGCGGCTCGAGGCGCGCGATCCGGAGACGCGCCGGCGCAATCTCGACGAGCTTCGCGAGATCGCCGCCGATCCGTCCCGCGCGCGCCAGTTCCTGCTGCGCACGTCGATGATCGCCAGCCAACGCCGCGTGGCGACCATGACACTGGCGGCGTAATCCGCCTCGATCCAGCCGCCTCGATCCAGCCGCCGCAATCCAGCCGCCGTACGTCAGCCCGTGGGGCACAGGGTCTCAAGCCGATTCGCATAAGACATATTATGGAACATGATCACTTATGCCGATGTTCCAGGGCTTTCGCCATCGACCACTGACGATTGCGTCCGTTTCGCCCGTCCCGAGGCTCAGGCCCGTTTCGCACCCCCTTGCACCCGGCCGAAGCCAACCGACGCGCACCGTGTCCCGTGTCCCAGGCGCCCAGCAGGCCAAACGCAGCGGGCCTGGTCGATAAAGTCTGAGCGCTGACGCCGAAGATGCCGTCGGCCAATGCCTCGGTGATCCGGGTCAGCGCGCGCACTTTTGAGCGTCACGGCCAGCCCCAACGGCCGGCCTTAGATACCCGTCCGCCCGCGCCGCATTCTGCCGGCTACGGCCCGTTACGACGGCTCGGGTCCGTATTCAGGCAGCATGTATCCCATGCCACGGTATTCGAACGCGGCGTCTGCCGAAGATCGAATGGCAGCCAGGTTCGCGCTGCGCACCAGAATCCACACGGGCGCATGCGCGATGCGGTGCTCGGCCTTGAGCGCCGCAAAGGACGAGCCCGAGGCTTATGGCCGGCCATGTGGATGCATTTGGCAGCACGGTCCGGAACGCCTCAGCCTTGTGGCGACGAACGAGCCTTCCGCACTTTTGCTCAAATTGATTTTAAGTCGGCGGGCGCGACCAACCGGATCACACGCGGTCCATTTCCCCAGAACAGCGTTGCGAAAACGATGCGCACTCAGGCGGAACTGTCGTCCGCACTCAAGCGCCGCGGTCGGCGAACTCCACCCGCATGCCGTCATAGGCGGGTTCGACGTTCGGCGGCAGCTTGGCGCACAGCTCGTCGTAATCGAGATCGGAATGAAGATTGGTCAGGATCGCCCGCTTCGGTGCGATGCGCTCGATCCACGAGAGCGCATCGGAGACGCTGAAATGGCTCGGATGCGGCGCATAGCGCAGCGCGTCGACGATCCAGACGTCGAGACCGCCAAGCGCCGCTGCGCTCTCCTCAGGAAGTCCCACGAGATCGCAGGAGTAGGCCAATCCGCCGAAACGGAATCCGAGCGAAGAGATGTCGCCATGGTCCTGCAGGATCGGCAGAACGCTCAGCGCTCCGCCCGCCCCTTGCACCGTGATCGGATCGCCGCTCACCAGGCGATGCTCGTTGAGCATCGGCGGATAGTTGCTGCCGGGCGGAGTCCGGAAGCAGTAGCCGAAGCGTTCGTGCAGCGACCGCGAGGTCGGTTCGTCGAGATAGGCGTCGATGCGCTTGCGGCGATGAATCACGAGCGAGCGGACGTCGTCGATTCCATGCGTATGGTCCGCGTGCTCATGGGTGAACATCAGCGCGTCGATGCCGTCGACATCGGCATCGAGGAGCTGTTCGCGCAGATCCGGTGACGTGTCGACGAGGACGCGCGGGCGCGCGCCGGCGCCGTCGATTTTCTCGACCAGCAAGGAGCATCGACGCCGGCGGTTCTTCGGATTGTGCGGATTGCACGCGCCCCAGCCGAGTCCGGGACGCGGAACACCGCCCGACGAGCCGCAGCCGAGGATCGTGGCGAGGAGCGTCATGCGGCGGCCGGCCGTGGAACCTTGGCGAAAAGCCGGAAGAAATTGTCCGTCGTCAGCCGCGCAATCCCGTCGGGCGAGAGTCCGCGCACCTCGCCGAGCACTTTGGCGGTCTCCACCACATAGGCCGGCTCGTTGCGCTTGCCGCGAAATTTCCCCGGCGCGAGATAAGGCGCGTCGGTCTCGACCAGGATGCGGTCGGCCGGCAAATCCGCTGCGATGGCACGCAATTCCTCGGATTTCTTGAAGGTGAGGATTCCACAGAAGGAGATCTACAGGCCGAGCGCGATGGCGCGCTGTGCGAGTTCGCCCCTGCCGGTGAACCAGTGGAGGACCGCCGGGAAGGCGCCCAACCCCGTCTCTTCCTCCAAAATATGCGCCATGTCGGCATCGGCGTCGCGCGAATGAATGA
>CAYVBN010000715.1:0-2513 GCA_964449645.1 uncultured Hyphomicrobiales bacterium | reverse complement strand
GGTGCCCGGGTTCGCGCCGCGGCACGATCCGCTCTCGCTCGCCTCCGCCACGCTCTACCTGCCGACTCGGCGCGCCTGCCGCTTGGTGCGCGACGTCTTCCTGCAGGTTCTCTCGACCGAAGCCGTGGTGCTGCCGCGCATCGTCGCCCTCGGCGACATCGATGAGGACGAAATCGTCTTCGCCGACACCGCGAGCGGCGCGGGCGCCGCGGACGCGCTCGAGCTTCCCCCGACCATCGGCGGGCTCGAAAGCCGCACGCTGCTCGCCCGCCTCGTCCTGCAATGGACAGAGCGGATGCGGCCGGAGCCCGGCACTCCGCCTCTCCTCGTCCATCGCCCGACCGCGGCGCTCGGCCTCGCCGACGATCTCGCCCGCCTGATCGACGATATGACGACGCGCGAGGTCCCGTGGGAGAAACTCGACGGTCTGGTCCCCGACGAGGTCGATCGCTACTGGCAGCTCACGCTGCGGTTCCTCAAGATCGCGCGCGAGGCATGGCCCGGCATCCTGGCCGAGCGTCAGGCGATCGAGCCGGCGGCGCGGCGCGACCTGTTGATCGCCGCGGAATCAACGCGCCTCGCCGCGGCCGGCAATGGTCCCGTGATCGCGGCCGGCTCGACCGGCTCGATGCCGGCGACCGCCAAGCTGCTCGCGACCATCGCGTCCCTGCCGCATGGCGCCGTCGTGCTGCCGGGTCTCGACCAGGACCTCGATGAGGAATCCTGGAAGCTGATCGCCGGGGCGCGCGACGCGGCCGGCGAAGAGGTGTCGGCGCCGGCGTCCGGCCATCCGCAGTTCGCCATGCAGGCGCTGCTCGACCGAATGGGGCTCCCGCGCGCGGCCGTCGTCGCGTTGGCCGACCCGGAACCGCACGGGCGCGAAATCCTCACCTCCGAGGCGCTGCGTCCGGCCGCCGCGACGCACCTGTGGGGCGGCCGTCTCAAAGACCCGGACCTGACCGCGAGACTGGCCAGGACCGCTCAGGGCCTCGCCGTGGTCGAGGCGGCGACCGCCGACGAGGAAGCGCTCGCCATCGCCGTCGCCCTGCGCGAGACCTTGGAGCAGCCGGGCCGCACGGCGGCGCTCGTCACCCCCGACCGGGCGCTCGCCCGGCGCGTCACCACCGCACTCGGACGCTGGAACGTGACGGTCGAGGATTCCGGCGGCGACAAGCTGCCGGACACGGCGGCCGGCGTGTTCGCCGCGCTCGCCGCCGAGACCGCGCTCGGAGGCGTGGCCCCCGTCCCGCTGCTGGCATTGCTCAAGCACCCTCTGTTCCGATTGGGGCAGCCGGCCGGAAGCCACGCGCGGGCGATCGCGGCCCTGGAAAGGGCCGTGCTGCGCGGCACCCGTCCACGTGGCGGCGCCGATGGCCTTGCCCGGACGCTTGCGCATGTTCGCGACGCCGTGGCGCGCGCACGCAGCGGCGACGCTTCGGATCTGCACCCGTCCGATCCGCGCGCCCGCATCCCGCGCGCCCATCTCGACGCGGCGCTCGCATTGGTGCGGCGGCTCGGCGGGGCGCTGGCGCCGCTCGAAAAGCTGCGCGGCGCGCAGCCCTTCGAGGTCATCGCCGGGCGTCATCGCGATGTGCTCACGCAGCTCGGCGACGACGGTTCCGGCGCGGTATCGGTGTTCACCGGGGCCGACGGGCAGGCCCTCGCGCTCGCGTTCGACGACATCGACGAGCAGGGACGCTGCGGCCTCCGGCTCGCACCCGCCGATTACGGCGAGTTCTTCCGCGCCGTCATCGAGGAACGCGTCGTGCGCCGGACCGGCACGCCTGGCGCGAGCGTCAGCATCTACGGCCCGCTCGAAGCGCGTCTGACGCAGATTGATCGCGTGGTGATCGGCGGTCTCGTCGAGGGCATCTGGCCGCCGGAAACCCGCAACGATGCGTGGCTGAGCCGCCCCATGCGCCGCGCGCTCGGTCTCGACCTGCCCGAGCGCCGGATCAGCCTGTCGGCGCACGATTTCGCGCAACTGCTCGGCGCGCCGGAAGTGATCCTCACCCGCGCGACCAAGCTCGCCGGCGCTCCCACGGTCGCGTCGCGATTCCTCCAGCGGCTCGCGGCCGTGCTCGGCGACGAACGCTGGGCCGAGGCGAAGACGCGGGGCCGGCGCTATCTCGAGCTTGCGACGCGTCTCGACAGCAGCGAGCGGACGCCGCCGATCCGGCGGCCCGAACCCAAGCCGCCGCGCGTCGCACGGCCGACCTCCTTGTCGGTCACCGAGATCGAGCACTGGCTGCGCGATCCCTACACGATCTTCGCCAAGCACATTCTGCGGCTCGACCGGCTCGAGCTGGTCGATACGCCGCCCGGCGCGGCCGATCGGGGCAGCGCGATCCACGCGGCGATCGGAGAGTTCGCCACGCGCTTTGCCGATCGGCTGCCGGCCGATCCCGCTGCGGAGCTGCTGGCGATCGGCCGCAGGCATTTCGCCGCGCTCGACGATCATCCCGAGGCGCGCGCGCTGTGGTGGCCGCGCTTCGAGCGCATCTGCCGCTGGT
>CAYVBN010000714.1:0-3676 GCA_964449645.1 uncultured Hyphomicrobiales bacterium | reverse complement strand
CGGATCGCCGTACCGCGACATCGGCTGTGTCATCGCCAATCGACAGATTGCGGAGGAGGACCTCATTCAGAAAGGCCGGCATCATCGGCTCTTCGAAGGTGATCCGCCTTTCACCAGGGTCGAAGCCGAGCCCAAGACAGACCTGCAGCATATAAAGGGGCGCCGCAGCCGCCCAAGCATGCGGCGTGCATGCGACGGGATAAAACGTTGGCCCCCGAGTGCGCTGACGTGGAAATCCGCAGAACAGTTCGGGCAGCCGCCTGAGATCGACATAGCTCGAAGCCGCGAACAAGCCTTCGAAGATTCGGGCTGCTTCGCGCCGAAACCCATAGCGCGCAAATCCCGCTGCGAGCAGAGCATTGTCATGTGGCCAGACCGAGCCATTATGATAACTCATCGGATTGTAGCGGGCTTCCGTCGACGCAACCGTGTGCACGCCCCAGCCACAGAAGGACGATCCCCCCATCAGGCTTCGCACGACCGGTCCTGCCCGCTTGTCCAATGCGACGCCGGTCCATAACGCGTGACCTGCATTGGACGTGCGCACGCGACACAAGCGTTTGCCGCCATCAAGGGCCAGCCCATACGTGCCAAGCTCCTCATCGAAGAAGTGCGCATCATATGCTTCGCGCAGCCTGTTCGCGCGCGCCTCATACTCCGTCTCACTCAGAACGTACCCCAATTGCTCCTCAATCTTGGCAGCGGCGCACCATGCGCCGTAGACATAGGCTTGCACCTCGACAAGGGCGATGGGGCCCTTGGCAAACGTTCCATCGGCGTGAAAAACTGAATCGTAGCTGTCCTTCCAACCTTGGTTGATCAACCCCTCGGACGTCTGTCTGTGATACTCTACGAAGCCGTCGCCGTCGCGATCACCGTATTGCTCAATCCACGTGAGGGCTGCCTCGATGTGTGGCCATAGGCGACGAATAGTAACGAGGTCGCCCGTTCGGTCCAAATAGGCGCCGGCGAGCACGACGAAGAGTGGCGTTGAATCGACGCTGCCGTAGTATCGCCGGAACGGCACCTCGCCGAGTTCGGCCATCTCTCCGACGCGCACTTCATGTAGAATTTTGCCCGGTTCGGCATCGGCCAGTGGGTCGGTGCTGGTCGCCTGATGAGCCGCGAGATGCAACAGCACGCCGCGGGCCAGCACGGGATCGAGCCAGAGCGTTTGCAAGGCGGTGATCAGGGCGTCGCGACCGAAGACCGTCGAAAACCAGGGAATACCGGCATACGGATAAGGTCCCTCGGGCGTATCCGTTGCCAGCATGTAAAGATCGGAGACGCTGCGCCGCACAGCCTCATTGAAGATCTCGTTGGATGTCGCGATCGATGCGGCCCGCGAGGAGGAACTCCGTAGTGCGCGGCGCGCATCACGCAGAGCGCTGAAAAATGCGCGGCGTGGCGGGTGGATCACTCCCTCGGAGCCGCAGTGGATTTCCAGAAAGAGCGAACGGGATTCTCGCGGCGCGATCGCGACCGTGAAGAGCGCACTCCTTCCGGTCAGCCGGGTTGGAGCGGGATCGAACGACAACGTGGTGGATCGATGCCGATGATCGAGTCCCATGTAGTTCAAAGTCACGCGGTTCGTGGAGACTTCCGGAGATTGCATGAGGCCCCGACGCTCACGGCGCGTGCCACGCACCTCGAAGATGTCCGCGAAATCGGCGTCGAAGGCAATCTCGATTGTGAGGCGCCGCGGACGCTCGTCGAAATTGCGCAGGACCAATCGCTCGAAGCAGGTCGCGTTCCACAACAACCGCGACCGACGAATATGGACGAGATCGTGCGAAAGGCTCAGGCGCCCATTGCTGTCATAGATATCCGGGTTGGTCAGGTCACATGTAAGCGTGGCATTGTCGTCGCGAAGGGTCGACGACAACAGCATCGGCCGCGTTCCTTCGACGGTCAGATAAAGGTGCGATAGATGTCGCGTGTCGCGGTGAAAGAGACCCTCTGGACTCCCGGGTCCCGACGGGGCATCGCCATTGTGGTCGAACACAGCGAATGTGTCGCCGTGCTTTAACGTGCGAGGACGCCGCTCCTGCAGGGAGGCGGTCGCAGGAATAAAGAATTGCGCCAGCGGGGCGGTCCCGGCGCCGGCCGGCGCCGGAGCATGCGCCGTCGTACCCAACCCTCCGGATGAGGCTGTCATCGCCAGCTCCGTCAGGCGACTGCTTGCAAACCGCTCTTATCGCCATGAAGGCGGTGAATGCGCGTACCTTCAGTCCGTGCCCGGGCCAGGCCGCGATAGACCGCGATGTAGTCCTGGGCCATGCGCTCCACCGTGAAGCGCTTCTCGAAACTCTCGCGCACTTTGCTCCGGTCCAGCGCCTCCACTTTGGCAAGCGCCTCTACTGCCTCGTCCAGCGTCTTGACGATGAAGCCGGATTTGCCGGGAGTGACTACCTCTGGTACCGAGCCGCACCGGAAGGCGATCACTGGCGTGCCGCAGGCCATGGCCTCGATCATCACCAGCCCAAACGGCTCCGGCCAGTTGATCGGGAAGAGCAACGCCCGCGCGTTGCCGAGGAAATCCGCCTTCTGCGCTTCATTAATCTCGCCGATGTATTCGACGTTCGGATGGGCCGCGACCATCGGCGCGACGGTCTCATTCCAGTAGGCCTGATCAACGCGGTCGATCTTGGCGGCGATTTTGAGCTTCATGCCGGCGCGTGCGGCTATCTCGATGGCGCGATCTGGCCCCTTCTCGGGCGCTATCCTTCCCAGAAAGGCGAGATAGTTTCCTTTCGGATTGGCCGTGAAAGGCAACAGGTCGCGCGGCAGGCCATGATAGACGTTGCCAACCCAGTTGATGGGGCGCGCCAACGGACGGCGCTGATCACGCGAGATCGAGACCAGTGGGATCTCCGGGAACGCGGCATAGAAGGGCTTGAGATCAGGCAGGTCGAGGCGGCCATGTAGCGTCGTGACGGTCCGGTCCGCGAATTCGCGGATCACCGGGAAGTGTAACAGATCGATATGGAAATGCAGGACGTCGAACGCGTCCGCCCGCTCGCGGACGGAATCGAGCATCATGACGTGATAAGGCGTATGGTCTTTGACGGAAGGATTGAGGCGAAGTGCTATGTCGGAGCAGCGAACGAGGCTTGCCTGCGTTCGCGAATCTCCGGAAGCGAACAGCGTCACCTCGTGGCCCTGCCGGACCAATTCTTCAGTGAGATAGGACACGATCCGTTCGGTGCCGCCGTAGAGCTTCGGCGGGCAGCACTCCGCAAGCGGTGCGATCTGGGCAATTTTCACGGTACAACCTCCTCGTATGAGCGAAGCGTCGACAATGATTCCGTGCGGCCACGGACCCGCGCGGAGGGCCGCCGTTCCCGTCGGACGCAGCAGATAAAGATAATGAGACCCGCGGAAGGCCGCGGGTCTCTAAGGACGTCAATAGTCCATGCCGCCTGCGGACGGCGGGGAAGCCACTTCTTTCTTCGGCTTCTCGGCCACGAGCGCTTCGGTCGTGATCAACAACGAAGCGACTGAGGCTGCGTCCTGTAACGCCGTGCGGACGACCTTGGCGGGATCGATCACACCGGCTTCGACTAGGTCTTGATATTCGCCGGTCGCGGCGTTGAAGCCCCAATTGTAGGTATTCTGCTCCAAAAGCCTGCCGACGACCAGCGAACCATCCTCGCCGGCATTCTGGACGATCTGC
>CAYVBN010000713.1:0-11658 GCA_964449645.1 uncultured Hyphomicrobiales bacterium | reverse complement strand
TGCGAGGCATGCAGGCGCAGGATCAGAAGGCGGACTTCCAGACGTTCCTGAGCCAGCAGACGCACGTGCCCAACAATCCCGCCGAGCGGGAAGCCCTGTTCCGCCAGTTCCTGCAATGGCGTGAGGGCGCGGGACGGCACTGAGACCGGCGACGGCCTGCGGATCCTCGCGCGTCGGGCCCTCGCGCCGCCTGACCTGCTCTCGCCGCCTGCCCTGCTTGGTGATTGCTGACGAACCGGTCCGGCTCGCGCCGTCGTGCGCGACATCGAAGATGAGCGAAGCCGTTCGGCCTTATTCGGCGGCGTCGCGGCGTCCGGGAGCGCGCCAGCGTTCGGCCGCGGCGTCATCGGCCTCGCGTGCGTCCACCCAGGCGGTGCCGTCCTGGCGCTCTTCGCGTTTCCAGAACGGCGCCCGGGTCTTGAGGTAGTCCATCAGGAACTCGGCGGCCGCGAACGCATCGCCGCGGTGCGAGGCCGCCGTCACCACCAGCACGATGTTGTCGCCCGGCACGAGGCGGCCATAGCGGTGGATGACCGTGACGCCGCTGAGCGTCCAGCGCCGCTCGGCCTCGGCGACATGGCGGGCGATCTCGGCCTCCGCCATGCCGGGATAGTGCTCGAGCGTCAGCGCGGTGATCCGTCCATCCCGGTCGCTGCCGCGGCAGATGCCGGTGAACGTCACCACCGCGCCCACGTCGATGCGGCCGCGCGTCAGCGCCGCAGCCTCCGCGGCCGCGTCGAAATCCTCTTGCTGCAGGCGGATCGTCGCCACGCCGAACCTCTCATCCGCCGGTCATCGGCGGAAAGAAGGCGATCTCACGCGCGCCCGCGATCGCCGCATCGGCCCTGGCGTGGGCGCGATCGATCGCCGCGCGGATCACCTTCGGGTTCTCGAAAGCGTGCGCGTATTCCTCGCCGCGTTGCGCGAGCCAGCCCATGAGCTCGCCGACGGTGCGGATCGTCGCCGGCGGATCGATCGTCTCCTCCGGCTTGCCGATGCGTTCGCGCACCCAGGCAAAATAGAGCACCTTCATGCTCATTCCTCGATCAGGTGCCGCACCCCGGCGCGGAAATAGTCCCACCCGGTGTAGAGCGTCACGAGCGCCGAGACCCACAGCAGCAGCAGACCGGTGAGCGTGACGAGCGGCACGATTTGGTCGCCGGCCCGGCCGGCGAGCAGGAAGCCGACCGCGATCAGTTGGACGGTCGTCTTCCATTTGGCGAGGCGCGTCACCGGCACGCTGACGCGCAGCTCGGCCAGATATTCGCGCAGGCCGGAGACCAGGATCTCCCGGCACAGTATGACGATGGCGGCCCACAGCGACCAGCCCCGGATGGTACCGTCCGCCGCCAGCATCAGCAGGCAGGAGGCGACGAGGAGCTTGTCGGCGATCGGGTCGAGCATGCGCCCGAAGCTCGACTGCTGCCGCCAGATCCGGGCCACGTAACCGTCGAAGAAATCGGTGATCGCGGCGGCGATGAAGATGGTGAGCGCCACCCAGCGCAGCCAGATTCCACCGCGCAGAATGGCCTCCGCGTACAGGCAGGCGACCACCGCCGGCACCGCCACGATCCGCGCGTAGGTAAGAAGGTTCGGCAACGCCAGCGGACGGGTCGGCACAGGCCTCGTGGTGACTGCTTCCATGATCCTCAGAATAGCCGGACGCGGCGGGCGAAAACAGCTAAAAACCCTGTGTCTTGCCCTCTCTTTGATTTGCTCACATTGTCGCGCGGTTCAAGGGCCCGAGGGGGAGCCGGTGGTGCGATACGGTGCGGCAATCCTGCTTCTGGTGCTCCTCGTGGCCGGCCGGGCCGAGGCCCAGAACAGCATCGCCCACGACGGCTGGGAAGGCTTCGCCACCCGCGACCCGCAGGGCGCGTTCGACCGCTGTGTCCTCTACAACCGCTCGATCGCCGCCATCAGCGTGACCCCCTACGACATGCTGGGGATCAGCCGCGACCGCGCCGGCCGGGTCGGGCTTCTGGTGTTCTACAATCCGCGCACGCTGGTGCGCGAAACGCACGTGCCGGTCACGCTCAAGATCGACGACAATGCGCCGATCACCGCCAGCGGCCGGGTCGTCTCAGATTTCCACATCAGCATCGACGGGCCGCTCGAACCGCCCCTGCTCGCGCAGTTGCGCGCGGCCAAGCGGGTCACCGCCACGGCCGAGGGCCATTCAATTGGCTTCGATGTCAGCGACGTCGCGGGTGTCCTGCAGGCGCTTACCGCCTGCGTGCAGGCGAACGCGCATTGAGCATGATCCCGAAAAGTGGGCACCGGTTTTCGGACAGGATCATGCTCAAACTTAATGAATGGGCGCATGATCTTATCGGCGAACCGCTCGCACTTCGCCGGATCATGCGCTGCATGATTCCGAAAAGTGGGTACCGGTTTTCGGACAGGATCATGCTCGAATAAATGGCGCGATCCGCAAAACACGATCCCGGGCACGCGCCGCCAGCCCGCGCCCTCAGCGCGCCGACTCGTGGAAGAAATCGTAGATGCGTCGCGCGGTCTCGGCATTGATGCCGGGCACCTCAGCCAAATCCGACACCGAGGCGCGCTCGATCGCCTTGAGCGTGCCGAAATGGCGCAGGAGCGCACGCTTGCGCGTCGGCCCGATGCCAGCGATCTCCTGCAGCCCGGCCTCGCGGATGTCGCGGCTCCGGCGCTGGCGGTGCGACCCGATGGCGAAGCGGTGCGCTTCGTCGCGCAGCCTTTGCACGAAATAGAGCACCGGATCGCGCGCCGGCAACATGAAGGGCATGCGCCCCGCCATGTGGAAGGTCTCGCGGCCGGCGTCCCGGTCGGGCCCCTTGGCGATGGCGACCAGCGGCACGTCGGTCACGCCGAGCGCCGAGAGCGTCTCGCGCGCGGCGGTCAGCTGCCCCTCCCCGCCGTCGATCAGCACGAGGTCCGGCCAGGGCGATTCGGACGGCTCGTCGCCCGTATGGCCCGCCAGAGCCGCGTCATCCGGCGCAGCGTGCGTATCTGAAGTGCCGTCCTGCGGCGTGGCCGGGTTCACCCGCCGCGGTGCGTCAGCGATAAGCCCCGTGAATCGGCGCGTGAGCCCCACGCGCATCAACCCGGAGTCGGGGCCGGGCGTGAGATCCTCCGAGCGGATGTTGAACTTGCGGTACTGGTTCTTGCGAAAGCCCTCCGGCCCGGCGACGACCATGGCGCCGACCGCGTTCGTGCCCTGGATATGGCTGTTGTCGTAGACCTCGATGCGCCGGGGCGCCTGCGACAGCCCGAAGGCGCCGGCCAGCGCGGCGAGCAGCCGCTGCTGCGAGGCGCTGTCGGCGAGCTTGCGGCCGAGCGCCTCGCGTGCATTCGCGCTGGCGTGGTCGACCAGGTCCTTCTTCTCCCCGCGCTGCGGCACCGTGACCTCGACCTTGCGGCCGCTCTTGACCGACAGCGCCTCGGCGAGCAGCGCGCGGTCGTCGATCTCGTGCGACAGCAGGATGAGGCGCGGACACGGCTTGTCGTCATAGAACTGCGCAAGAAAAGAGCCGAGCACGTCGCCGGCGGCAAGCGAACGGTCCGCCTTGGGAAAATAGGCGCGATTGCCCCAGTTCTGGCCGGTGCGGAAGAAGAACACCTCGACGCAACTGAAGCCGCCCTCCTGGTGCACGGCGAAGACGTCCGCCTCCTCGACGCCGCGCGGATTGATGCCCTGGTGCGACTGGATCGCCGCGAGTGCCGCCAGCCGGTCGCGCAGCACGGCGGCGCGCTCGAAATCGAGCCGCTCGGAGGCGGATTCCATCTCGGCCGCGAGCTCCGCCCGCACCGCCTGGCTCCGCCCCGACAGGAACGCCTTCGCCTCGCGCACGAGCTCGGCATAGTCGGTGTGCGAAATCTCCCCGGTGCACGGGCCGGAGCAGCGCTTGATCTGGAACAACAGGCACGGGCGCGTGCGGCTCTCGTACACCGCGTCCGAGCACGAGCGGATGAGGAAGGCGCGTTCGAGCGCTGTGATGGTGCGGTTGACGGCCGACACCGCCGCGAACGGCCCGAAATAGTCGCCCGGCTTGTTGCGGGCGCCGCGATGCTTGCAGATCTGCGGCGCCGGATGGTCGGCGGTGATCAGGATATAGGGGAACGACTTGTCGTCGCGCAGCAGCACGTTGAAGCGCGGGCGCAGCCGCTTGATGAGGTTGGCCTCGAGCAGCAGCGCCTCGGTCTCGGTCGCGGTGGACACGAATTCGAGCCCGGTGGTCGCCGCGATCATGCGGGCGATGCGCGAGGTATGTCCGGTGAGGCGCGCATAGGCGGCGATGCGCTTGCGGATGTTCTTCGCCTTGCCGACGTAGAGCACCTCCCCGCCGGCGCCGATCATCCGATAGACGCCCGGCGACGACGGCGCGAGCCGCACGTGGCGCGCGATCACCGCACGGCCGGCCGCCAGCGTGCCCCCCGCCGCCGCTCCCGCGAGATCGAACTCGCTTTCCTGCGGCTCGGGAAGCGTCGCCTCCTCGTCCTCCTCGGCGAGGTCGACTTCCGGGTCGATATTCGTCTTCTGTCCGGACATGAGCGTCAGATAGTCCGCCGACGCGGCCGACGCGAGGTATTATTCGGAAATGCCCGACGCGTCCGCCGTCTGCCAGGCGAGATGCTGCCCGCCGTCGACCGCGATCGTCTCGCCGGTCACGCTCGTGGCGGTCGCGAAATAGAGCACCGCGGCGGCGACGTCCTCCGGCTTGGGCCCGTGACCGAGCGGCAGGACGGCAGCCTGCCGGGCGAAGGCGGCGGCATCCTGGCGCGGGCTCGCCAGCGTCGGGCCGGGCGCCACGGCGTTGACGCGGATGCGCGGGGCGAGCGCCTGGGCGAGCGTCACGGTCGCGGTCTCGAGCGCACTCTTGGTCAGCGTATAGGTGAGAAACTGCGGCGTGAGCTTGCGCACGCGCTGGTCGGTCAGGTTGACGATCGAGCAGTCAATTCCGTCCGGCACCTGCGCGGCGAACGCCTCGCTGAGGAACAATGGCGCGCGCAGGTTGACGGCGAAATGGCGGTCGAACCGCGCCGGATCGAGCCGCCCGATGCCGTCGGACTCGAATTCGCTCGCATTGTTGACGAGGAGCGTCAGCGGGCCGAGCGCCGCGACGGCTTGCGGCACGAGCCGCGCCACCTCGGCATGCTCGGCGAGATCGGCGGTGACCACGGCGGCGCGCCGCCCAAGCGCCGCGATCTCCGCCGCGAGGGCCTCCCCGTCCCGGCGCGAGCGCCGCACGTGCACCGCGACGTCGTAGCCGGCCCGCGCCAGCGTGAGCGCGATCGCGCGGCCGATACGGCGCGCGCCGCCGGTGATGAGCGCGGCGCGCGGATGTTTCGCGGCAGGATCCGGGCTCATGCCGGCGCGCCGGATGTCGCGCTCGGAGATGGAAGCAATCGAACCTGCGCCCGGCGCGCACCCCGATCCGCGCAGGTTGCCGCAGCCGCCCGCTTTTTCTCAGTATAGTTAACGCCGGCCGCGTTCATTTCAAAAGTATACCAATGTTTAGCCATGTTAGTTCGCGCGCTGCAGCGATTCACCCATGTTTAACTTAAACGTCGCGATAAAGTCTAACCATGAAAATAACGAATTTGCGCTGTTCACCGGCCTTTGTCCCCGGATTCCCACCTGCGGGGCTGCGGCCGAAGCGCAGGACGCGGTCGGATTGCTTCCGAGGCGGACGAATTCTGGGGCGCACGACTGAGTGTGGAGTTGGAGGGTTGGAATGAGGAAGGCGGCGGTCACCACCGGAGCGATTGCGGCCCTCTCGCTTTATCTGGCGGGGCATGCCGCCGCGGCAGACCTGGGTGCCGGCGCTTTCACGGCCCCGCCGCCTTACGGCGCCTATACGTGGTACGGGCCGTATCTCGGGCTCAATCTCGGCTACCAATGGGGCTCGGCCACCAACAGCCCGGCAAATCCGAGCGGGTTCGCGGGCGGCCTTGGCGCCGGCTACAATTGGCAGTCCGGCAATTTCGTTTACGGACTCGAGACCGATCTCGACCTGACGAGCGCGAACGACACGTTCGCCGGCTATCAGTTTTCCAATCCCTGGTTCGGCACCGCGCGCGGACGCGCCGGCCTGGCGATGAACAACATCCTCTTCTTCGCGACCCTCGGCATCGCCTACGGCGGCGGCCGCGTCGAGTTCAGCGGGCTTTCGGAATCCCACTGGCATTTCGGCTGGACGGCGGGCGCCGGCATGGAGGTCAAGCTGACGCCGAACTGGTCGATCAAGGCGGAATATCTCTACCTCGATCTGTCGCAGGAGAATTATGGCCTGACCGGCGCGAGCAACGGCTTCCAGGACAATCTGCTGCGCTTCGGGGTGAACTATCATTTCTGAGCATGACCCCGAAAAGTGGTCACCGCTTTTCGGATAAGGTCATGCTCCAGGCAAACAATATGACCCCGAAAAGTGGCCACCGCTTTTCGGGTAAGGTCATGCTCCAGGCAAACAACATGATCCCGGAAAGTGGTCACCGGTTTTCGGACAAGATCATGCTTCAGATAAAGACATGATCGCGCAGAATGGAGATCGGTTGTCGGATCAACTCGTGCCCCTCCGAACAAATAGAGCGGGACGATTCAAGAATTGACGTTCCGCTCTGACGCGCCGACTGGCGGTCGGACGAAAGCCCCGGGAGATCGCCCCGGGGCTTTTTTTCATTCGGCTTCGCGGCTTCATGCGACCCACGAAAGACCCGCACGTGGCCTGCTCTCGGCCGACATCGGCTTCTTTCTTGGCTGCAGTGACAACGCGCGACTGTCCGATCATGCCCGCGCGTCGAACGGCGGCGCTCGGGCGGTAATCACATATCAACATCCGTCGACTACAGACGGAGCGGGCAGAGGCTCTGGATACCGTTCAGGCGCCGGAGCTCGGGGACGAGACCGTTTTGCGGAAACCATTCGTCAACCATGACGCGGCTCGAGATGAGTTGTTTGGTACACGGCGGCGGTGCGGCTACGCGTGTTTGATGTTGGAGAGTTGAGGAGGCGTATGATGAAGAGATTGTTTCTGACCGGCGTCGCGGCCATGGCGCTCGCGACGACTGCGATCGGCACGGCATCGGCCGCGGATCTTGCAGGCCGGATGCCGCTCAAGGCGCCGCCCTATGTGCAGCCCGTCTACGACTGGACCGGATTCTATGTCGGCCTCAATGGCGGATGGGGCTTCGGCACCTCGCGCTGGAGCGGGATCCCGACGAGCTTCAACACCAGCGGCGGCCTGATCGGCGGAACCGCCGGTTACAACATGCAGTACGGCCAGTGGGTGCTCGGTCTCGAGGGCGATATCGACTGGGCCGACATCAGCGGCCACAGCAGCGCCTGCGCGATCGGCGACTGCCGGACGGGATTGAACTGGCTCTCGACCGTGCGCGGCCGCATCGGCTGGGCCAACGATCGATTCATGCCGTACCTCACCGGCGGCGCCGCCTTCGGCGGGCGCGAAGCGACACGCCCCCGCATAGCCCGCCACAGCACGTCGAGAGCCGGCAGGACGTTCGGCGCCGGACTTGAAGTCGGGCTCGCCGGCAACTGGACGGGCAAGATCGAATATCTCTATGTCGATCTCGGCGACTTCAATTGCAACACAGCGTGCAGCCTGGCGGCGAGCAACAAGGTCGACTTCACCGCCAACATCGTGCGCGCCGGTCTCAACTACCGGTTCTGATCAGACAAGATCGTTCCGATCCGATCGATACCGAAGCCCGGGGCGCACAGCGCTCCGGGCTTTTTGCTGCGGCCGATCACGAGACGTTCGAGAGCAGGACCTGTTCGGCGCGCGACGCCGGTCGGACGCATGTCACGCGTTGATCCCAAGGCCGAGCGCCGGGGCCCGGCAAGCGCCCATCCGCCGATCCGCCATCGACTGCCGCGAGCAGAGGCCAGGCCGGCGAAACAGCCCGGCAGACCGCCATCATGTGCGAATTGAAAGCCCGCGGGTCTTCACGGGCCGGGGCACACGCCAGCAGGAAATCACCCCCTGCGTGGATCGAAATCAGGACGATCAGAAAAAAGAATTCTCAAATAACAACAGGCAATCTGCCGCCGCGGCGGAGATCACTCCACCGCAAAGCGGGGGCGGCGCGGAGGCGCCGAAATCAGCCGGTCACGACAAGGTTGACGGCCTTCGGTCCCTTGCCCTTCTTGTCGGGCTCGACGTCGAAGCTGATGCGCTGACCTTCGTTGAGCGATTTCAGTCCGGCGCGCTCGACCGCGGTGATATGCACGAAGACATCGCGACCGCCGTCGTCCGGCTTGATGAAGCCGTAGCCGCGTTCGCCGTTGAAGAACTTGACCGTACCGGTCATTGCCATCGGGAAACTCCTTCCCCCGTGGTTGCTCCGCCGGCGGCCCCCACGGCACGCCGGCTCGGCTGGACATTCTGGGGAAAGCGTCGGCCTAGATCGGCCTCAGTCATTCCTCCGGCCTCCCCAAGGAGACGGAACGTCTAAGCCCCGAGAAAGCTTAACATACGCTGCGTTACTTGAAAGAGGCCAGTAAAGACGGACGATGGGCTTATATTAGCGCTCGCCGGCCAGCCAGGTGACGGCGGCACGGCCGCGCCCCTCCTCGCCCAGAACGGAGGCAAGGGCGGGCAGCATGGCCTGGAGCTCCGACGTGAGCCTCCAGGGCGGATTGACGATCACGAGGCCGCAACCCGCGAGGCGCGCCGGCGCGTTCCCATCCGATAATTCAAGCTCGGCGCGGAGGATTTTGCCGATGTTCGAGCGTTGCAGCCGGCGCGCCAGCAGGTCGGGACCGGCGCGGTCTTTGATCGGGTACCACATCAGATAAATACCCGTCGGCCATTTGCGGTGCGCTCCGGCGAACGCGTCGGCGAGCCGCGCGAACTCGTCCGGATCCTCATAGGGCGGATCAATGAGCACGAGTCCGCGCCGCTCCCGCGGCGGCAGATAGGCATTGAGCGCCATCCAGCCGTCGATCTCCACCGCCTTGGCGCGCGTGTCGCCACGCAAGGCGCGCGCGAGCGCGGCGGATGCGCCGGGCTCGCGCTCGCAGGCGACGAGGCGATCGTCGCGCCGCAACCGCGCACGCACGAGCAGCGGAGACCCCGGATAGAGCCGCAGGCCCTCTCCGCCGTTCAGCATGGCGACCGCGTCGAGATAGGGCGCGAGCAGATCGCGCACCGGTTGGTCGAGCGCAGCCGTCATCAGGCGGCCGATGCCCTCGCGCCATTCGCCGGTGCGGCTCGCCTCCGGCCCGGCAAGGTCGTAAGCGCCCGCCCCCGCATGCGTGTCGAGCACCCGGAACGGCCGCTCCTTCTCGCGCAGGGCGAGGATGATGCGGGTCAGCACCGCGTGCTTGACCACGTCGGCAAAATTCCCGGCGTGAAATGCGTGACGATAGTTCATCGGCGGGCTGGGGCGTGTCCCGATCTCATCGAGTTGAACACGCTGAACCTCATCCTGGTCTGGTTTTCTGCATGCGTCGGTTCATCAAATAAGAGCGCGGCAGGCGGGAGGGCGATCCGGCGTCCGGCTTCCGGAGTTCGCAAGGACACGACGCACGCTCGTGCGCGCGCTCCGGGGTCAAACGACGTCGGCAACGCCATGCCTCACGTGCCCTTCCCCTTTCGGCTCTGGGTCGCGATCTCACCCGTGGCGCGGCCGGGCATCTGTCGAGATCGAGCACGCCTGCAAGCCGTCTTGCGTTTGGCGATCACCCGCGCGGATTCTCCCTATGTGAACGATTCCCTAACGGGACTCGCGATAGGTTGGCTCAAATTGTCGGACCGGCCTTATCGTCGGACTTAGGGTCGGCCGGCCATTCTGGACCGACCGGAGGCCGGGAGGAATCTCATGTGGCGCAGCGTAGTGGCAATCGGATTGATCTACGGCTCCGGCCATCCGAGCCTCGATCCGTACCGCCCGGCCGTGCTCGATCGTCCGCTGCAGGGATTTTATAGCGACGTCAACAGCGTCGCCCGCGACGGCCGCCAGATGGTGGCGCGCGTCGCCGAGTTTCCGGTGGGATCCTATCTCGAGCGCTTCGTCGGGCACCTCGCGAACGAGGCGCGCGCCGACATCGAACGGCAGTAACGCGCGCCGGTCGCAGCCGCATCAGCCGCCGCGCACCGGCGGCATCTCGAGCTTGTCGCGCCGGCAGGCGCGGCGTCCGACCTCGGGACAATCGCGGAAGCCGAGATCGCGCGTCAGGCAGATCCGAACCTCGCTCAGCCGCTTGCTGTCGCAACTCACCGAAACGCCCGCGCGTGTCAGCCCCGGATTGGCGGCCACGAACGCGTCCTCGACCTCGTCCGGCGTGACGGTGAGCGTCGACTGCACGTCGAGATAGGGAGCCGGGATTTTCACGACCGCACGCGCCTTGCGTATGGTGTCGAAATAGGCGCGCGGGCCGAGCCCCGAACAGGTGCCGTGGCGATCCCATTCGCGGAAGATCAGCCGCGGGCTCGGCATCTCGTCGAGCATGGAGGAGACGATGTTGCGGTTGAGGCGCGGCGCCGGCACCTCGCAAAATTCCGGAAAGCCCTTCTCGTATTGTGGCCACAGCCCGTGCACGACGAACGAGTAGCGGCGCTCGCCGCACTGCTGCTGGATCGCCGAGGGCCGCGCACCCCGCCGGCCCTCGCCGGATTGTGTCTCCGCCGTCGGCTGGGCCCGCTCGCCGCGGGCCGCCGCGCGCTCGCCGGCCGCGTCGCAGAACGACGGCGACCACGACAGGGCAAGCACGTAGAAGTCGAACTGACCGGGCTGGTTCTGCCTGCGGTCCTGGGCCGCCGCCGGCCCGAGCGCGAGACCCACTCCGATGAGCAGCCATGCCAGGAGCGTGATCGAGCGGAGGCTGCCCGCGCGCCGACCGAGCCCGCGGCCCCTGCGCGTCTCGCCCCATCGTCGCAGCCACCTCAGGCCGAGAGAGAAATGATCTTGGCAACCGGACATGCACGCCCCCGTCGTGGGTTCGAGACCGAAAACCGAAACGCCCGCAGCCTAACGTCGTACTCGGAACGTTTCAAGAACAAAATACCGATGAAGTGAGTACACGTCCCTGGCGTAAGGGGGACGGTAAGGATCGCCGGGGACCGCGCCCGGATCAGGGCCGGATCAGGAATGTCGGCGTGACCGGGCTTCTTCTTCCAGCACGTGCGTTGCGCCGTGCCGACCATCGGTCCGGGCGGGAAGCCCCGGCCCCTCTACGGCCGGGCCATCCGGCATCCCGGATTATAGGCCCAGTTGCGGTCGAGCCCGACGACGCACCATTCGACCCCGTAGGTCAGCCCGATCATGCCGAGGTCTTCGGCGATCGAGTAATAGACGCGCCGCTTGTGCCCGTCGGACACGAGCGCCGTGGCGCTGCAGAAGCGGCGCGGAATGGTGGCGTCGGGCCAGGGATGAAACGCAATCTCACGGATCTTTTCGAATCCGACGATCTGCAGGGCGGAGTTCCAGAAACGGCCTTCCTTCTCGGCGAAATGCGTCTGGATGCGCCCGAGCGCGCCGGGCTCCTCGCACAGCGGCACGACCCGGTCATAGCGCGGCCCCGACAGCCAGAAGTTCTTCTCGAAGAAGCCCGCCGCCCGTCCGGGAGCGGTCCCGAGCCATGTGACGAACGCCAAAGCCGCGAGCGCGGCGACCGTCCCCCGACGAACGCCGTCCCGGCCAGAGGTGCGAGCC
>CAYVBN010000712.1:0-1898 GCA_964449645.1 uncultured Hyphomicrobiales bacterium | reverse complement strand
CGTCCGCGAAGGTGGTCTTCTCGTTGGCGACCCGGAACAAGTTCTGGTTCGGGATGATGATCAGCGTGTCGACGAACTTCTGCAGCTCGGTGATGCCGGTTTCGGCAAACCGCATCCGGCGCTGCCCTTCGAAATGGAACGTCTTGGTCACCACGCCGACGGTGAGGATACCCATCTCGCGCGCGACCTTGGCGACCACGGGCGCCGCGCCGGTCCCGGTGCCGCCGCCCATGCCGGCGGTCACGAACCCCATGTGGGCGCCGGTGAGGTGGTCGCGGATCTCGTCGATCACCTCTTCGGCGGCGGCACGGCCGATGTCCGGCTGCGAGCCGGCGCCGAGACCCTCGGTGACCTGCACGCCCATCTGCACGATGCGCTCGGCCTTCGACATGGTGAGCGCCTGCGCGTCGGTGTTGGCGACGACGAAATCGACGCCCTGCAAGCCGGCCGTGATCATGTTGTTGACGGCGTTGCCGCCCCCGCCCCCAACCCCGAAGACGGTGATCCGCGGCTTCAGCTCACGAATGTCTGGGATTTTCAAATTTATGCTCATGGCTGGCCTCTTCCGTTCTCGGGCGTGACGACGCCATCGGGTCTGCCGGTCCGCCACCGGCCGCTATTCTGGTTTTCGTGGTGCGGGTCCATCAAAAGCTCTCGCGAAGCCATCGGCCGACCCGGGTGATGTAGCCGCCGGTTCCCGTCATCCACTGCCGCGTGCGCCGTGGTTCGAAATGCTCGAGATGGGCCGCCTGGGGATAGACGAGCAGCCCGGCCGCGACCGCGAAGGCCGGCCCCTTGGCGGCATCGGGGAGCCCGGAAATCCCGAGCGGCCGGCCGACCCGAACCGGGCGGCCGAGCATGCGCGCGGCGAGCTCCGGCAATCCGTTGAGCTGGCTTGCGCCCCCGGTGAGGACGACGCGGGCACGCGGCTCGGCGGCAAACGGCGATTTCAACAGGCGGTCGCGCACCATCTCGAGGATTTCTTCGACCCGCGGCTTGATGATACGCGTAAGAGCCGCGCGCGATACGAACTGGGGCGGCTCGCGGTCGTCGCTGCCGACCAGGGGCACAGTGATCATGTCACGCTCGTCCGCCCCCCCGGACAACACACTGCCATACAACGTCTTGATTCGCTCGGCGTCGTAAACGCTGGCGCTGAGCCCGCGGGCGAGGTCCATGGTGACGTTGTTACCGCCGAGCGCGAAACCGTCGGTATGCACCAGGCGGCCGCCCGCGAAAGCCGCGATCGTCGTCGTGCCGGCCCCGAAATCGATCAGGGCGGCGCCGAGGTCGGATTCGTCGTCGGCCAGCGCCGAAAGGCCCGCCACATACGGGGCGACCGCCATCGCTTCGATATCGAGATGGCAGCTCTCGACCGTGAGCATGAGGTTGCGGGCGGTCGCGATGTCGGAGGTTACGACGTTCATGTCGACCCCGAACCGGCGCGCCAGCATTCCGCGCGGGTCGCGAATGCCGCGGGCGTCGTCGAGGGTGAAGCAGACCGGCAGCGAATGCACCACCACCCGCCCGTCGCGCAGTGACCGCCGGCTGCATGCCGCGAGCACCCGCTCGATGTCGCCGTCCGACACCGCCGCGCCCGCCACGTTGACCGAGGCGGCCATGAGCTCGCTTTCGATCCGCCCGGCGGAAATCGACATCACGACCGACTCGACCCGGACCTTCGCCATACGTTCGGCGAGATCGACAGCATGGCGCAGCGCCACTTCGGCCTCGGCGAGGTCGACCACGTTGCCGCTCTTCATGCCGCGCGCGCCGGTGTGGCCGAAGCCGATGATCTCGACCGCATGGCTGCGCCGCCGCAGCACCTCCTGCGGCGCGTGCGGACGCAGGCGCGCGATCAGGCAGGCGACCTTGCTGGTCCCAAGATCGATCGCGGC
>CAYVBN010000711.1:0-8014 GCA_964449645.1 uncultured Hyphomicrobiales bacterium | reverse complement strand
ATCCGTGCGCTCTCGATGGAAGGGCGCATGACGATCTGCAACATGTCGATCGAAGGCGGCGCGCGCGCCGGCATGGTGGCGCCCGACGAGAAGACCTTCGCGTATCTGAAGGACCGCCCGAAAGCGCCGAAGGGTGCGGCCTGGGATAAGGCCCTGCGCTACTGGGAGACGCTGCACTCCGACGACGGCGCCGAGTTCGACCGCGAGGTGAAGCTCGACGCCGCCAAGCTGCCGCCGCTCGTCACCTGGGGCACGAGCCCCGAGCAGGTGGTGACGGTCACCGGCCGCGTGCCCGTCCCGTCCGAGATCACCGACGAGCACAAGCGCCGCGCCGCCGAGCGCGCGCTCGAATACATGGGGCTCAAGGGCGGGGAACAGGTGACCGACATCCGGCTCGATCGGGTGTTCATCGGTTCGTGCACCAATGCCCGCATCGAGGATCTGCGCGAGGTCGCCCGCATCGTGCAGGGCAAGAACGTCAATGCGAACGTCAACGCCATGGTTGTGCCCGGCTCGGGCCTCGTGAAGGAGCAGGCCGAAGCGGAAGGCCTGCACAGGATCTTCACCGCGGCCGGCTTCGAATGGCGCGAGCCCGGCTGCTCGATGTGCCTGGCGATGAACCCCGACAAGCTCGCGCCGGGCGAACGCTGCGCCTCGACCTCGAACAGAAACTTCGAGGGCCGGCAGGGCTATCGCGGCCGCACGCATCTGGTGTCGCCCGCGATGGCGGCGGCGGCGGCGATCGCCGGCCGTTTCGTCGACGTGCGTGAGTGGCGCTGAGGTCCAGGAACGTCTCTGGATCAAGGGCTTTCTCTTCACCTCTCCCGTTGGGAGAGGTCGATTTTCGAGCGTCGCGAGAAAATCGGGTGAGGGGATCAGAGGGAAATTGGCTGAAAGACCATCGCGTCCCACCATAGGCAAGAGCCCCTCACCCGGCTCGTTCGCGCTCGCCGACCTCTCCCGTTGGGAGAGGTGAAAGAGCATGCGGCAACGTTCGTGTGAGAGATCCGCCTAACGCACCGCCCAGTGGCACTCCATCTGCGGCGTGATGACGGTGCCGCTCGGGCGCGCTTCGGGAGCGAGCCAGGAGACGCACTCGCGATAGAGCCGGCGCGTGGGGCGGACCTCGATGCGGGTGGGTGCGCGGCGGGTCTGGGCGTTGCGCGCGGCCGCGACCTCGGCGGGTGTCGCCTGCGCATGCGAGGCGCGATCGGAGGCCGCCTCCGCCGGGCGCAGACCGTATCCGGTCGCGCAGAGGCCGAGGGTCGTCAGCAGGATTGCGGCTCTGTGCATGGTCGATCTCCGCGCGCCGATCGAATGGCCACGGTCTCGCATCGGGGCGCGCACGTCAACCGTCCTCGGCCGCACGGTTGCGCGCCTGTGCAAGCCTGTCGCCGCGAAGCTCCTCCGAGACAGCGGCCGGTCGGCGCTGCGGCTGCGAAGCCGATGTTCTGCCCTCGGAATCATGCTCTAACACCGCCATGTCGCAGCCGACCTTTCCCGATCCGCTCGCCTGGCGGCCGCTCCGCGCGCCCTCCCTCGAGGAGTTTGAGGTGCTGGCCATCGAGGTCTTCCGCGCGCTGCCGGAGAAATTCCGGGCGCTGTGCGAGGGCTTGGTGATCCGGATCGAGGACTTTCCCGAGGACGAGGTGCTCGACGAGATGGGCATCGACAGCCCCTTCGATCTGCTGGGCCTGTTCCAGGGCGTCGGCCTGCCGTTCCGGTCGGAGAGCGCGCCGACCCACATGCCGAACCTCATCTGGCTCTACCGCCGCCCGATCCTCGACTATTGGGCCGAGCACGACGAGACGCTCGGGGCGGTGATCGCCCACGTGCTGGTGCACGAGATCGGCCATCATTTCGGCCTCTCGGACGCCGACATGGAGGCGATCGAGCGGGCGGCCGACTAGAGTATGATCCCGAAAAGTGGATACCGGTTTTCGGAAAAGATCATGCTCAAATCAAAGGGCTGGAGCGGGATGACGACTCGTCGTCCTTGCTCTGGCCTCGCGCTCATGGATGCGAAATGTGCGTGCCGGCAATGCCTTCGGCAGGCTTGACCGGTTCGGCCAGAAACGCCATGACCTGACGACTCCGCCGCGCCAGGCGCGGTGATAAGGAGACGCGTTATGGAAAAATTCACCGTCCTCGAAGGCGTCGCCGCGCCCCTGCGGATGATCAATGTCGACACCGACATGATCATTCCCAAGCAGTATCTGAAGACGATCAAGCGCACCGGGCTCGGCGCGGGGCTGTTCTCGGAACTGCGCTACAACCCGGACGGCTCCGAGAACAAGGATTTCGTGCTCAACAAGCCAGCCTACCGCAAGGCCAGGATTCTCGTCGCCGACGACAATTTCGGCTGCGGCTCCTCGCGCGAGCACGCGCCCTGGGCCCTGCTCGATTTCGGCATCCGCTGCGTGATCTCGACGTCGTTCGCCGACATCTTCTACAACAACTGCTTCAAGAACGGCATCCTGCCGATCAAGGTGTCGCCGGAAGACCTGGAGAAGCTGTTCGAGGACGCCGAGCGCGGCGCCAACGCGACGCTCACGATCGATCTCGAGAAGCAGGAGATCCGCGGCCCCGACGGCGGAGTGGTGACGTTCGACATCGATCCGTTCCGCAAGCACTGTCTGCTCAACGGCCTCGACGACATCGGCCTGACGCTCGCCAAGAACGAGAAGATCAACGGCTACGAGGCGAAGGTAGGCGCGGAGCGTCCCTGGGTCTGAGACGCGTTTCGCTCAGAAATCTGGACCGCGACTTCCGAACTGCCGGGCAGGCGCCGCCGCGATAGAGCGCAGCAATTGCGCATTTCGCTTCAGATCAAGTCGGGCCACTCCTGTCACCCCCTTTCGGGGGGAGGTCGGCGCGTAGCGCCGGGAGGGGGATGAACGTGCGCGGTCGCGCGAGCGGAATTCGGCTTGCGGGTGGCCCTCCCTGACCCTCTTCCGCAAGGGGGGAGGGAACGCTGACCGCGGCGGTCTCGACTGAAATCAATCAAGCTTGCGCCCGAAACGAACTGAGTTCGAACTCAAAAAATAAACTGAGTTCTAGCTCGAGCGCTGCGCGATCGCTTCGGCGATCGCCACCGTGCGACGCGCCATGTCGGCGTGCATGCGTTCGACCATGCGGCCGTCGAGCTGGACGACGCCCTTGCCCTCGTTCTCGGGACGGTCGAACGCCGCGATGATGCGCAGCGCCTCCGCGACGTCGCTGTCGCTCGGCGAGAACGCGGCATTGCAGGGCGCGATCTGGTTCGGGTGGATCAGCGTCTTGCCGTCGAAGCCGAGATCGCGCGCCTGCGCGCATTCGCGCGCGAAGCCGTCGGCATCGGACAGATCGTTGTAGACGCCGTCGAGAATGTCGATGCCATAGGCGCGCGCGGCCGCGACGCAGGTCGTCAGCCAGGGCAGCATCGGGGCGCGCCCCGGCACGAGCCGCGCACGCGTCTCCTTGGCGAGGTCGTTCGTCCCCATCACGAACGCGGCCAGCCGCGTCTCCACGTCCTGCGCGGCGGCCGCGATCTCGCGCGCGTTGAGGATGGCGAGCGGCGTCTCCATCATGGCCCAGACGCGGATGTGGTGGTCGGCGGAAATGTCCATCAGCCGCTCGGCCACGTTCAGCAGATGCTCGGGCGCCGAGACTTTCGGTACCAGGATTCCATCGGGACGCGCCGCCACCGCGGCGCCGATATCGTCGAGCCACCACGGCGTGTCGAGGCCGTTGATGCGGATGATGAGTTCGCGCGTCCCGTAGCCGCCGGCCTTCACGGCGTCCGCGACCTGCCGCCGTGCGGTGTCCTTCCCCTCCGGCGCGACCGCGTCCTCGAGATCGAGGATCAGACAGTCGGCCGGCAGGGTCTTGGCTTTTTCGAGCGCGCGCACGTTCGTCCCCGGCATGTAGAGAACGCTGCGGCGCGGACGGATGGTCATGTGAGGTCCCCGTTCCTGTGCGTTAGAGGCGATCCGCACGGGCTCAAATGATAGTGCGGCGGCCGCGTGCACGCTATGCAGGGTCCGGCAGCATCGGGACAACAGAGGAATGGACGATCGCTGGCTCGTGGGCATCGACGGCTGTCCGGCCGGCTGGATCGCCTGTTTCGTTCGCCCTGAGGGCGACGATGTGCGCATGTGCGTGATGCGGCGCTTCGCCGGCATCGCCGCGGCACCGGAAGCGCCGGCGGTCATCGCCGTCGACATGCCGATCGGCTTGCCGGCGCGTATCGGCCCGGGCGGGCGCGGGCCGGAGGCCGCCGTGCGGCCGCTGCTCGGCGCGCGGCAGTCGTCGGTGTTCTCCGTTCCGGCCCGTGCGGCCGTGGAGGCAGAGGATTATCGCGACGCCTGCCACATCGCGCTCGCGACTTCCGATCCGCCCCACAAGGTCTCACGGCAACTCTTCATGCTCGCGCCCAAGATCCGCGAAGTCGACATGTGCCTGCGCGGTGATGCGGCGCTCGCCGCGCGGACTTTCGAGGTGCATCCGGAAGTTGCGTTCTGGCGGCTCAACGGCAGACGCGCGCTCGACGAGCCGAAGAAGATCAAGGGTACGCCATACGGACCCGGCCTCGCGTTGCGGCGCGATCTCCTGCGCAGCGCCGGAATGCCGGCGTCGATTGTCGATGCCGTTCCGCCGGCCGGCGCCGGCCCGGACGATCTCCTCGACGCGCTCGCCTGCGCGGTGATCGCGCGCCGCATCGCTGCGGGATTGGCGCGCCCATTCCCCGACCCGCCGGGCCGCGATGATTACGGATTGACGATGGCGATCTGGGCGTAGCCGTCAAACATCGTAAGGCAACTAAGATTCGAAATTTGGAGGGGGAACCTCGGCTGAGCCCACGTGCTGCGTTTCACCTCTCCCCGACGGGGAGAGATTTGGAGCGCGGGGCCCGCTCGTCGGTTTCAGCAAGCTGGGAGCGGTCCGCCCGAATGCCTGTCTCGGCGTGAGTCGCCGGAGTCACTGCGCCTGTGAAGACGGCGATAAAGCGTCTGACTACGCCGCCTTTTTCTTGGCGCTGATGAGCTTGCGGTTGATCAGGCACTCGGCGATCTGGATCGCGTTGAGCGCTGCGCCCTTGCGCAGGTTGTCGGACACGCACCACAGCACGAGGCCGTTCTCCACGGTCGGGTCCTCGCGCACGCGGCTGATATAGGTCGCGTCCTCGCCGGCGGACTCGTAAGGCGTGACGTAGCCGCCCGGCTCGTGCTTGTCGATGACGAGGCAGCCCGGCGCATTGCGCAGGATGTCGCGCGCCTCGTCAGCGGTGATCGGGTTCTCGAACTCGATGTTGACCGCCTCCGAGTGGCCGATGAACACCGGCACGCGCACGCAGGTCGCGACCAGCTTGATCTTGGGGTCGAGGATCTTCTTGGTCTCGGCCACCATCTTCCACTCTTCCTTCGTGAACCCGTCCTCCATGAACACGTCGATCTGCGGGATCAGGTTGAAGGCGATGCGCTTGGGGAATTTCTTCGGCTCGATCGGATCGGTGACGTAGACCGCGCGCGTCTGGCTGAACAGCTCGTCCATCGCCTCCTTGCCGGCGCCGGAGACCGACTGGTAGGTGGCGACCACGACGCGCTTAATGGTCGCGCGGTCGTGCAGCGGCTTGAGCGCCACGACGAGCTGCGCGGTCGAGCAGTTGGGATTGGCGATGATGCCCTTGCGGCGGAATCCGCCAAGCGCGTCGGCGTTCACCTCGGGCACGACGAGCGGAACATCGGCGTCGTAACGCCAGCACGAGGAATTGTCGATCACGACCGCACCGGCCGCCGCGATCCGGGGCGACCATTCCTTGGAGACGGTCGAGCCCGCCGACATCAGGCAGATGTCGACGTCGGAGAAGTCCTGGTGCTCGAGTGCCTTCACTTTCAGGGTCTTGTCGCCGTAGGAGACCTCGACGCCCTGGCTGCGGCGCGAGGCGAGGGGGACGACCTCGTCGGCCGGAAAGGCGCGCTCGGCCAGGATGCCGAGCATCTCGCGGCCCACGTTCCCGGTGGCGCCGACGACCGCGACCTTGTAACCCATCGTTGACTCTCCACGGAAAAATCGCTGATCCGGCGACAACACCGGCAACCGGAACGGAAGCGCTTCTAAGCGAGAAATGGAAGCAAGACAACGTCGCGCTTGCCGAGGGCCAGGCCGTGGGACCCGCCTCGTCGAGCCCCGACGACACACTCGGGGCCTATTGCGTCAGCTTGTTGGCCTATGTGAGCGGCCTCGTGGGCCTTGCCGGCCTGGCCGTTATGGGCGCGTGGCATCTGTCGATCCCCGACCCGGTGGTACCAGAGACCCGGCCTGCGTCCGGCTGGGTCACGGTCGACCGCCCGCGCGCTGCCTTCGATCTCGCGCTCCCGCACCTCGGCGAACCGGTCTATTCGGTGCTGCGCCATCCTGCCGGCGGTCGGAAGGACGTGATCCGGTTCGGCGTGCCGGGCGAGACGCCGATCTTTGCGGCCATCGAACTTTACCGTCCGGGCGCTGAGCTCGACCGCTTCGGCGACCCGCTGCGGGCCGCGACCGCGGGTGCAGGCCTCCTGGGGCCTGCCATGCGGGCGAGCATCGCCCCGGTCATCGAGAGCAAGTTCGGTCCGGTGGCCGCGGCGGAGTTCCTGGTCGAGCAAAGCGGGCGCCGCTGGCCGTGCCTCGGCTTTGCCCGGACCTTCGAGGCCCCGCGGCTGCGGATTTCCGGGGTCTATTGCGAGCGGGGTGCGCCGAACATGGCGAGGACCGTTCTCGCCTGCGCGCTCGATCGGCTGACCCTCGTTTCCGCCGGCGCCGACGCGACGCTCTCGAGCCTCTTCGCCCGCGCCGAGCTTAAACGCACGTCCTGCGCGCTCGAGGACGCGCCGGCGTTGCGCCATCCGGGCGACTGGATCGACGCGATGACGCCGCCGCGGTTGCGCGGCCGCCTCGCCGAGCTGGATTAATGAATTCTCAGGACGGCGGCACGATCGGCAGGTCGCGGCCGACCACGCGGTCGAGCTGCAGCCACGCTTCGAGGCGGCCGGTAACCTCTCGGCTGCCCTCGACCCGCATTCCGCGCCGCATCGCGGTGCGCCATGTCAGGTAGCCCAGATAGACGTGCACCAGCGTACTGATCTCGCAGGTGACCGTCGCGTCGACCGAAAAGCCCGGGTCTTTCGAGCAGACGTCGATGTTCTCCCGCTCGAGCACGAGCCAGAATGATCGCACGCCGGTGCGGCTGCCGGGCACACCGGAAAAGTCGAATTGCACGACCACGCGGCGCGCCGGCAAGGCCTGGCGGTCGACGCGGCGGCGCAGCGCCCACAAGAGCACCGTCGGATCGTTCTCGTCGGGATGAAGACGGTCGCGGCCGAACAGCAGTCCCCATCGGCCGAGCACCTCGACCACGGGACGCAGCGCATCGCCCGCATGGGTCAGCCGGTAGTCGTGGCCGGAGCCGCCACGCCGGCTCACCTTGGCGATGATGCCGTCGCTCTCGAGCTGGCGCAGACGCTCAGCGAGCAGCGCGCGCGACATCAGCGGGACACCGCGATGAATGTCGTTGAAGCTGCGCTCGCCGGACATGAGTTCGCGCAGCACCAGCGGAGTCCAACGCGTGGCGAAAATCTCCGCTCCTTTCGCCACCGGACAGAACTGGCCGTATCCGCTGGTCATGCGTGGATCAAACCACGGGGCGGCCGCACTGCCAAGGGGCGGTTCAGAAATCGGACTTGTCCGTCGGACCGCTCGCGCGCATCACGGTCATCTGTCGATCCGGACGAAGGAGACCCCCATGACCACGTCCATCGCCGTCGTTCGCCCTGCTGCCGATCCGTTCGAGCGGCTGTCGCCGTTGCTTGCGCAGTTCGCGGCGCGTGCCGCCGAGCACGACGCCGACGACTCGTTCGTCGCCGAAAACTACGCCGCGTTGAGAGAGGCCCGCTTGATGTCGGCGGCCGTGCCTATGGAGCTCGGCGGCGACGGGCTTGGCATCGCCGAGCTCTCGAAGCTGCTGCGCACAATCGCGCCCGCGTGCAGCGCCACC
>CAYVBN010000710.1:0-15383 GCA_964449645.1 uncultured Hyphomicrobiales bacterium | reverse complement strand
CGTTCGTGACCGGACAGGACATCCGGGTCAATGGCGGGCACAGGCTGTTCTGAGCGGGGAGGGGGCGTGGCGAACGGCACTCTGCTGATCACCGGCGCGGCGAGCGGCATCGGACGCGCGGCGGCGCTGCGCATGGCGGGCCGCATGCACATCGTCGCCGCCGACCGGAACGGTCAGGCACTCGCCGCGCTGGCGGATGAGCTGCGGGGCGCGGGGCACGCGGTCTCGGCCATCGAGGTCGATATCAGTGATGGCGCCTCGGTGCGCGAGATGGCGGCGCGCATTGCCCGCGACGTCGGTCCCGTGGATGCGCTCTTCAACAATGCTGGCATCAGCCGCCGGCGCACCGTCGAGGAGACGAGCGAAGCCGACTGGGACGCGGTGATCGGCACGCACGTGAAGGGCACGTTTCTCTGTGCGCGCGCCGTGCTGCCCGGCATGTGCGAGCGGCGGGCCGGCACGATCGTCAACATGTCGTCCGACTTCGCCGTCATGGGCGCCGCCGGCGCCGCGGCCTACTGCGCGGCGAAATCCGCGATCTACTCGCTCACCAAGTCGATGGCGCTTGAATTCGCTCCTTATGGCATCCGGGTCAACGCGCTCGGTCCCGGGCCGACCGACACGCCGTTGCTGCGCTCCGGCCGCACCGCCGAGGAATGGGCGCAGGCCGAGGCGCGCAACCGCGCGCGCGTGCCGATGGGGCGCCTCGGCCGGCCGGAGGAAATCGCGACCGTGCTCGATTTTCTGCTCAGCGATCGCTCGCGCTATATCACCGGGCAGATTATTCATCCGAACGGCGGCGCGCTGAGCTGGTGAGCACACGCGAGGGGAGGGAGCGAACCGATGCGCATGGGAATCTGGGCGCCGCTGCCGCACACGATCCGCCCCGAGCCGGCGATGACGCAGGCAGTGGATGCGCTGACGAAGCACGGGAACGGCGAGGAGGACGCCTCGTTCCGCTTCGCCCTCGATATCGTGCGCAAGGCGGAAGACTACGGTTTCGAGACGTCGCTGATCGCCGAGCGGTTTCTGGGGCCGGACCTGGAGGCGTGGATCCTCTCCGCCGCGCTCGCCGAGCACACCCGGCGCATCGAGATCATGCCGGCCGTGCATCCGGGCATCCTGCCCCCGCAGGTCGTCGCCAAGATGGCGGTGACGCTCGACCGCATCAGCGCAGGGCGCTGTGCGCTCAATCTGGTCAACGGCTGGTGGAAGGAGGAGTTCGACCTCTACAGCAACGGCGCTTGGCTCGAGAAGGAAGACGCCCGTTACGAGCGCATGGGCGAATTCATCGAGGTGCTCAAGGGGCTGTGGAGCGAAGAGACGTTCTCCTTTGCGGGCAAGTTCTATCGCGCCGAGCGCGGCAGCCTGCCGACCAGGTCGTGGCGGCGCCCGCATCCGCCGCTTTACACGGGAAGCCGCGCGCCGGCCGCCAAGGACATCGTGGCGCGGCTGTGCGACGTGTGGTTTGTCTCGGTGCAGCCGGGTTATCGCAACTGGGAAACGAACCTCGCGACCATCGCGGCCGATATCCGGGACATGCGCGAACGCTGCCGCGCGTACGGACGCGAGATCGGTTACGGGATGAGCTGTCACGTCATCTGCGCCGACAGCGAGACGGCGGCTCGCGCCCAGGCGGACGCGCTCGAGGAGTACGGGCAGAAAGACCGGCTCGCGAGCGTCGCCTCCAAGGCGCTCGGACCGGGTCTCGTCGGCACGCCGGAGGTGATCGCCGAACGCATCTCGCGCTATGAGGAAGCCGGCATCGGCACCTTGATGCTGCATTTCCATCCCATGGGGCAGGGGCTGGAGACCTTCGCGGAAAAGGTGATGCCGTTGCTCCGGGCGCCTGCCCGTCCTCCTCGAACAGAGAGTGTCCGACCGTGAAGGATTTCGACCCGACTTCGCTCTTTCCTTATCAGGCGATCATCGACCGGCCACCCGTTCGCTGGCCGGGCGGGGCGCGCGTGGCGGTCTGGATCGTGCCCAATGTCGAGCATTTCCACCTCGAGATGGGCAGCAACGCGCCGGACGTGCGCAACTATTCGCGCCGGGATTACGGCAACCGCGTCGGCGTGTGGCGGCTGATGGAGACGCTCTCGAAACACGGGATCCGTGGCACGGTGGCGCTCAACGCCGAGGTCGGCCGCTACTATCCGCGCATCATGGAGGCGATGATTGGCCTCGGCTGGGAGCTGATGGGGCACGGCCTCACCAATTCGCAGACACTGGCAGGGCTCAACCGGGAGCAGGAAACAGCCATCATCGCCGAATGCCGCAAGATGATCGAAGCGCACGGCCGCCGCATGCGCGGCTGGCTCGGCCCCGGGCTCACCGAGACCTGGGCGACGCTCGACCTCCTGCGGGCGCACGACGTCGACTACGTATCCGACTGGGTCAACGACGACCTGCCTTACCGGATGAACAACGGGCTCTTTGCCATTCCCTATTCGCTGGAGCTCAATGACATGCCGCTGTTCAACATGCCGAGCATCCACATCACGGAGTTCGAGCGGCGCGTCTGCGAGACCTTCGACGTGCTCTACCGCGAAGGCGAGAAGAACGGCCGCGTCATGTGCATCGCGCTGCATCCGTTTCTGATGGGCGTGCCGCACCGCATCGGCCATCTCGACCGTGCGCTCGCGCACATTGCCGCGCACGACAAGGTCTGGTTCGCGACCGGCTCGGAGATCATCGACGCCTATCAGGCGCAGGCCTAGCGGTGGCTTCGCACCTTCCCGATCACTTGGCGTCCGGCAGGAACTTCTCCGTCACGAGAGTCTTCATGTCGGGTTCGCTCGGCAGCGTCTTCATCTCGACGAACGAGCGCGCCAGCACCGCCAGCGCCTGCGGGTCGAACTTTCCCGTACGGTTGAACATGCCCATCAGCTCGTCGTAGTCGCGTGTCGCGATCGTGCGCGAAACGGACGCCGTCCGGCTTGTGATCTCGATCGTCTGGTCGCGGTGCTCCTGCATGTAGGCGATGGTCTCGAACCAGCCGGCGAGGAACGCGCGCACGGCCTCGGGGCTCTTCTCGGCAAATTCGCGCCGCGCGTAGAGGACGTAGATGTGGAACGGCTTGATGTGCTCGCCGAACTGGACGAGCACGCGGCCGGTCCCGTCCTCTTCCAGCCGGTAGCCCGCATTGGCCTCGACGATCATGCCGTCGATCTGCTTAGTCTTCAGCGCGGCCATCTGGGCTTCGGTGCGGCCGAGCGGGGCGATCTTGAAGCCGGTTGCGCCCCAGCCCTGGCGGCGCGAGAGCTCGCGCGCCAGCCAGTCTGTGAGCGAGCCCGAGCTCGAGACGCTGATCGTCTTGTCCTTGAGGTCGGCGATCGTCTTGGGGCCGTCCTTGAGCACGGCGAGCACGACCGAGTAGGGCGCATCGGCCATCGCGGCGATGCCGATCTCCGGTGCTCCTTTGACGATGAACGCCAGCTCCGGGCCCGACCCGATGGCGATGTCGATCGAGCCGGCGGTCAGCGCCTGCTGCACCTTGGGACCGCCACCGAAGCTCGAGGATTCGACCTCGATGCCGTGCTTCTTGAAGATGCCGGTCTCGATCCCGACCTTGACCGGCACGAACTGGAACGTGCCCGGCTGCGGCTGGCCGACCCGCACCTTGGTTTCTGCCTGGGCCGGCCGACTGGCGGCCATGCCGAGTGCGATGGCGGCGATCAGGCACGCCACGATCCTCATTGCGGACATCGTTCCTCCCTTACCCTGCCGCAGCCGTTGCCGCTGCGTTCGATCGCCGGTCATTAGAACGGCGTTTGCTGCGGCCCGCCAGGGGAATCGGCGCCGCACTTGCTGGCGGTCTCCGCGGGTTTATGGGAGGGTCTGCTGCGCCAAACCTGACAAAAAAAGGTCGGGGACCGGATTCCGGGACAATAAACGCTCCGATCGAGGAATTTGTTGATGACCAAACGAGCCGCATTCGTCACCGGAGCGTCCTACGGCGTGGGGGCCGCGACCGCGCTGCGGCTCGCGCGCGAGGGGTTCGATGTCGCGGTGTCGGCAACGCGGGCGGACAATCTCACCGACCTGATGGCCAAGCTCGTGAAGACAGGCGTGGGTGTGTTCCCGGTCGTCCTCGATCTGCGCTCGCAGGCGAGCATCGCGAGCGCGGTCGACGAAGCGATGTCGGCGTTCGAGGGGCTCGACCTTCTGGTCAACAACGCCGGGGCCAATCTGCGCAAGCCGGCGCTCGACGTCTCGCCGTCCGAATGGGAGGACCTCATGGCGGTGAACGTCACCGGGCCGTTCTTCCTCAGCCAGCAGTTTGGCCGCCGTCTGGTCGAGGCCGGACGGCCGGGGTCGATCGTCAACATCGCGTCGACCCACGGGCTCGTCGGCGCCGCCGAGCGGTCCGCCTACGGCATCTCGAAGGCGGCGATCGTCCAGATGACGCGCATGCTGGCGATCGAGTGGGCGGATAACGGCATCCGGGTCAATGCCGTCGCGCCCGGCCGGCTCGATACGGCCTCACCATCGCGCGCCGCGCGTACCGCCGACCCGGCCTATATGGGCGCGATGTTGAAGCGGATTCCACTGCATCGGCTGGCGACGGCCGAAGAGGTGGCGGGGGCGGTGGCTTATCTTGCGAGCGCGGACGCGGCCTCGATCACGGGGCAGGTCCTGGTGCTCGACGGCGGCCTCACGGCGGCTTGAGGGAGATTGTTTGTTTGAAGCCGCCGCGAGCTCGGCCCGCTCCTCTCCCCGGCGGGGAGAGGGTTGGGGTGAGGGGTCGAGCGCTACTGAGATGCAATAACCCCTCACCCGGCTCGCTTACGCTCGCCGACCTCTCCCGATGGGAGAAGTGGTTCGAGTGCGTGGCGAAACTCTACCAACCGCGCGGCTCGTCAGCGAGCAGCGGGCCGAGCCGGCCGGCGAGTGCATCGGATGCACCTTGGTCGAGCGCGCGCAGCGGCGGCCGTGGCGCGCCGCAGTCGCGGCCAGCGATCCGCAACGCGGCCTTGAGGTGCGCGACATCGGCCTTCGCCAGAGCCTGGCGCAGGGCCGCGACCTCTCCCTGTACGGGACGCGCCTCGACGTATTTCTTCGCGCGGCAGAGATCGTAAAGGCGGCGCACGCTTCGCGGCGCGACGGCGGCCAGGGTCGAGACCATGCCGCTGGCGCCGATCGTGCCCGCCGAGACGAGATGCTCGGTGCCGGCGAGCAGGCAAAAAGCCGGGCGGCGGCGGCACGCCTCGGTCATCAGCGCGATCATGAACTGCCAGTCGAGGCTCGCGTCGATCAGCCCGGCGAAATTATCGAGCCGTTCCATCAGCTTCAGCATCAGCTCGGCAGAGACCCGGACGCCCGCCATGTCGTCCGGGTTGTTGTGGACGAGGAACGGGATCTTCACCGCGCCGCCGATCTGCGCGAAGTGCTCGAGGATCATGGTCGGCGGCGGCGTCCAATAGTAGGGCGTCGTGGCGACGACGGCGGCGGCACCTGCTGTTTCCGCATGGCGCGCCAGCGCCGCGGCGATTGCCGTCCCGGCATCGCTGACATGGGCGATGATCGGGATTCGCCCCCGGGCGCGCTCGACCGCGAACGAGATGAGGCGGCGTTTCTCCTCGTCGGGCAGGCTGACGGACTCCCCGACATGCATCGGCAAGGCGAGCGCGTCCGCGCCGTTGCGGATATGGAATTCGATCAGCTTCTCGTAGGTCGCGAAATCCAGGCGTCCATCGGACGTGAACGGCGTCACCGGCGCATGGACGAGACCGGGCTGGAATTGTGTGGCGGGCATGTCTGATCTCGCGGGCTCACCAGCCGTGCGGCTCGGTGTCGAGGATGCCGAGCTCCTCGAGCTCTTTGCGGATGAAGGCCTGGCGCTCTTTCGTGGCGGTCGGCAGCGGCGGCCGCGTCGGCCCGACCGGACGTCCCATGATGACCATGCCGCCCTTGAGCGAGGAGGGGTACTGGTCGCGGAAGAGGAGCCAGAGGCGCGTCATCTTCTCCTGCAGCGCGCGCGCGCGATCCCATTCGCCGGCGGCGCAAGCGTCGAACAGCGCCGTGCACAGGTTGGGGCAGATCGAGCCGGCGGCGGAATACGAACCGACGCCGCCGAGCGGCATCGACGGCAGCAGGAACTCGACGCCGGTCAGCATGGCGAAATCCGGCCGCAGCGCCAGCGCGGCGCGGGCGATCTCGAGGAACTTCTCGCTGTTGAAGCTCGCCTCCTTGACGCCGACGAAATTCGGCAGGCGCTCGATCAGGCGCGACATCAGTTCGCCGGTGATCTCGACGCCCGCCAGATAGCTTGGCGAATTGTAGGAAATCACCGGGATGTCGATCGACGTGCCGAGGCGGACGAAATAATCGTAGATCGCCTCGAGCGTGGGGTTCCAGAAATAGGGCGTGATGGCGAGGACGCCGTCGGCGCCGATCTGCTGCGCGTGGCGGGCGAGCGCCATCGTGTCCTCGACGGCAAGCGCGCTCACGTGGATCGTCACCGGTACGCGTCCGGCCACCACCTTCACAGCGGCCTCGGCGAAGAGCTTGCGCTCGGGGATCGTCAGGTTGAGCGACTCGGCCTTGTGGTGCGGCCAGGAAATCGCGGTCGCGCCGGTGCGCACGTGGAAGTCGAGCACCTTCTCGAACGTCGGCAGGTCGAGGCTGAAGTCGTCCTTGAGCGGCGTGACGGTGCTCTGCATCACGCCCTTGAACTTGATGGCCATTCTGGTTCCAGTTCGTCGGGAAGGCCGTCGGGATCGTCGACCGCGCATCGGAAGACCGCGGGCGACAGCGAATTGAGCCATAGCACCGTGGCAATGACAACACGCTTCGGTGTCTCGATGCCGCAATTTCGGCATGCGTCGGGGCGCAGCCTTGACGCTGCGGGGAGCGGAACGCAGTCTTGTTTCCGAGCCGGGCGCCCGCAAAGCGGACGTGCGGGCCCCGCACAGATCAACCACCATGGGACACGTGCAGCGATGACCGAACTCGACGCGAACGGCACCATTTTCGTCGGCAAGGGGCATAAGCCCGCCGTGCTGACGCTCGCCTTCGGCAATCGCCATGGCCTCGTCACCGGCGCGACCGGGACCGGCAAGACCGTCACCCTGCAGGTGCTCGCCGAGGGGCTCTCGCGCGCCGGCGTGCCGGTGTTCGCGGCCGACATCAAGGGCGACCTCTCGGGCGTCGCGGTTCCGGGCGAGGCCAAGGAGGCGCTCGTCAAGCGCGCCAAGGACCTCGGCTTCGATTACCAGCCGGACGAATTTCCCGTCGTATTCTGGGACTTGTTCGGCGAGGAGGGCCATCCGGTGCGTGCGACGGTCTCCGAGATGGGGCCGCTGCTGCTCGCCCGCATGATGGATCTCAACGACACGCAGGAGGGCGTGCTCAACATCGCGTTCCGTGTCGCCGACGAGCAGGGCCTGCTCATCCTCGACCTGAAGGACCTGCGCGCGATGCTGTCCTACGTGGCCGAGCATGCGGCGGAGCTGACGACGCAATACGGCAACGTCTCCAAGGCGACCGTCGGCACGATCCAGCGCCAGCTTCTCGTGCTGGAGAACCAGGGCGGCGAGAAATTCTTCGGCGAGCCGGCGCTGGTGCTGAAGGACTTCATGCGCACCGACCGCGACGGGCGCGGTTACATCAACGTGCTCGCCGCTGACAAGCTGATGCAGAACCCGCGACTCTACGCCACTTTCCTGCTGTGGCTGCTCTCCGAGCTGTTCGAGGAGCTGCCGGAGATCGGCGACCCGGACAAGCCGAAGCTCGTGTTCTTCTTCGATGAAGCGCACCTTCTGTTCAACGACGCCCCCAAGGCGCTGATGGACAAGATCGAGCAGGTGGTGCGGCTGATCCGCTCCAAGGGCGTGGGCGTCTTCTTCGTCACGCAGAACCCGATCGACGTGCCCGACAAGGTGCTCGCGCAGCTCGGCAACCGCGTGCAGCACGCGCTGCGCGCCTTCACGCCGCGCGACCAGAAGGCTGTGAAGGCGGCGGCCGAGACCTTCCGGCCGAACCCCGACCTCAACACCGAGAAGGTCATCACCGAGCTCGGCAAGGGCGAAGCGCTCGCGTCCTTCCTCGAAGGCAACGGCACGCCCGCCATGGTCGACCGCGTGATGATCCGCCCGCCCTCGGCCCGCATGGGTCCGGTGACGCCCGAGGAGCGCAAACAGGTGATCGACAAGAGCCCGGTGAAGGGCAAATACGATCAGGCGATCGACGAGGAGTCCGCCTACGAGGTGCTGCAGAAGCGCGTGCAGCAGCAGGCCTCGCCCGACGGGGGGCAACAGGGCGAGGGTGCGGCCGGCGGCGTTCTCGGCGGCCTCGGCACCGTGCTCGGCGAAATCTTCGGAACGACCCGCAAGCGCGGCGAGCGCCTCACCACTGGTCAGACGATCGCGCGCGAGGTGACCCGCACGGTGACGAACCGCGTTGCCGGCCAGATCGTCGCCGATCTGGGCAAGTCGTTCGGCGGCAAGGTCGGCGGCTCGGTCGGCCGCGCCATCGTGCGCGGGGCGCTCGGCGGGATATTGCGGCGGTGACCGTTTGCGGATGCGGCACGCGCAGGGCGCATTCGCCGTAGGCGTGCGACGGTCGTTCCTTGGGTCCCGGATCTGCAGCGGTCCCGGAGCCGCAACGCGGTACTTCGCGCCGCGCTGTGTCGGGGAGACGAGTCTCGGGGACCGGGCTTGTCCGCCCGGATCGAGTTGCGCGCCCTTGCGTGAGCCGCCATAGTGTTTGGGCGCGCGGCAACGGCTTGGCGCTGCAGGGAAGCACCGATCGTGCATGCATCGAGCGTCCGACCAGATTCCCCGCCGGTCCGGTGCGGCCTATTGGGCGGGGCTTGCCGGCCGCGTGACGTTCAATCGGCGTGCACGTCGCTGCGGCGCATCTCAGCGCTCGAGCAGCGCGACGGCCTCGATCTCGACGACCAGATCCGGATGCGACAGGCGGCGGACCTCCACCGTCGTGCTCGCGGGCAGCGCCACGCCGAGATAGTCCTGGCGCACATCGACGTGCTTGAAAAATTCATCGATGTCGGTGACGAAGGTCGTCGTCTTGACCAGGTCCGCCAACGTGGCGCCGACCGATTCCAGCGCCACCTTCAGGTTCTCGCCGACCTGCTTGATCTGCGCGCGCATGTCGCCCGGTGCGACAATGACGCCGTCCGAATTGCGGGCAAGCTGGCCGGAGATGAATGCAAACTTCTGGCCAGTGGTGACGACGACGTGATGGTAGAGGACACGTCCGTTGACCACACGCTGGCTCAACTGTTTCGGCTGGACCTTCTCGACACCCATGACGCACTCGCTTCGAATGAACGATACGTGTCCGGATATACAGGCGATCGTCGCGCCACGATAGCGGACATCTCACCTCCCTCCTGAGCAACAGCGGGCGATACGGGAAACATCATGAGCAGCTTTTTACGCGTTCTGACACGTCGCGATGCCATCAAGACGGGTGCCGCTGCCGCGGGCGCCGTCGCCTTGGGGTCATGGAGCCGCGCGGCCAACGCCGCTCCACCGAATATCCGGTACGCAACCGGCGGAGGCATCGGTCCCAACGAAATGGAGACCATCATCTTTCTCGACTACATGAAGCAGAACGTTCTCAAGAACTACGGGAAGGCCTACACGCTGGAAATGACGTTCACGCGCGGCACGCCCGAAGCGGCTTCGCTTCTCGCCGCGGGACAGGCCGACCTGGCGACGCTGTCGTGCTCGGCCTTTGCCACCATCGTGGTCAAGAACGCCGTCCCCGGCGGACTTTCGATCATTTCCGACAATTATCAGGACGGTCACACCGGGAACGCCTCGAACACGTTCTTCGTGTTGAAGGATTCTCCGATCACCAAGGTGACCGATCTCAAGGGAAAGAAGGTCGGCATCAACGCGTTCGGCTCGGCCGTCGATCTCGTTCTGCGCGTCGTGCTGAAGAAGAACGGGCTCGATCCGCGGCGCGACGTCGAGATCGTCGAGATCGCCTTTCCCAACATGGCGTCGGCCATTCGTGAGAAGCGTATCGATTGCGGCTGTCTGGTCATTCCGTTCCTCGCTGCCGAAGCGCCGAAAGGCGACCTTCGTGCCCTGTTCACGGGTGGCGACGCGTTCGGCCCCTCGTCGGTGATCTTCCAGGTGACGACCAACAGCTTCCTCAAGAGCAACGAGGCCGCGGTGCGCGCGTTCCTCGCCGACTATGTCCAGGGCCTCGCGTGGTACTACGACCCGGCCAACCGCTCCAAGGCGATCGAGCTCGTCGCCGATTTCACCAAGTCTCCGAAGCCTGTCCTGGAATCGTACTTTGCGACGGCGCGTGATTATTATCGCGACCGCAACGGCTGCGTGGCGGCCGTCTCGATCCAGAAGCCGATAGACGCCATGGTCGAGGAAAAACTGCTGGCCCAGAAGGTGGACGCGTCCAAGTACCTCAATCTCAGCCTTCTTCCCAAGTCGTGTCCGATTTGACGACATCGAAGATCGAAATCAGGAACGTCGCCAAGTCGTTCGAAACGGACGGCGGCTCGGTGCGCGCCCTGAGGGAGGTCGATCTCCGGATCGGCGAAGGCGAGTTCGTCTCCATCGTCGGCCCGTCCGGCTGCGGCAAGAGCACGCTGCTCTACGTGGTCGGAGGCTTCCTGCATGCGGACGGAGAGGTCCTGATCGATGGCCGTCCGGTCACCGGGCCGGGCACCGATCGCGGCGTGGTGTTTCAGGAATATGCGCTGTTCCCGTGGCTCACGGTGCGAAAGAACATCCTGTTCGGGCTCGAGCGCCGCGGCATGCCGCCCGAGCAACGGGAGCAGGTCGCGGAACGTCTGATCGGCGTCATCGGGCTGCGGGGGTTCGAAAACCGCTATCCGCGCGAGTTGTCCGGCGGGATGAAGCAGCGCGTGGCGATCGCACGCACGATGGCCTGCGATCCCGACATCCTGCTGCTCGACGAGCCGTTCGGCGCGCTCGACGCACAGACGCGCGAATTGATGCAGGACGAATTGCTGCGCCTGTGGCTGGACATGCGCAAGACGGTGTTGATGATCACCCACGACGTGACCGAGGCCGTCTATCTCTCGAACCGCATCTGCGTCATGTCGGCGCGGCCCGGCCAGATCGTCCGCCAGTTCGACGTCGACCTCGACCGCTCGCTTCCGCGCGAAGAGCTGATGCTGTCGGAGGCGTTCGGAGCCCTGCGCAACGAAGTGTGGTTGTCGGTCCGTCAGCAGGCCGTCCAGGCGACCGAAAAGCATGCCGGCTAGCGCGCGATCCCTGGTGCCGGCCTGGTTGTGGCGCGGCGCGCCGCTGGTGATCTTCGCCGCCGTGTGGGACCTGACCAGCCGGTCCGGTCTCGTCGACCCGGTCTTCCTGCCGACGCCGCGCGAAGTGGTCGCCGCGCTCGCCGACCTCTTGAGCGGCTGGCAGATCGCCGAGAACCTGGCGATCACGCTGTTCCGCGCGTTTGCCGGGCTCGCGCTGGGCGCGGCCGCGGGCGTCTGGATCGGCCTGATGATGGCGCGCTCGGAGAAGTTCCGCGCCTACGCGACCCCCATCGTCGGCGGCACGTACTCGCTGCCGAAGTCCGCGCTCATTCCTCTGTTCATCCTGTGGTTCGGCATCGGCTCCCTCACCGCGATCTGCGCGGTCTTTCTCGCCTGTCTCCTGCCGATGATCGTCCACACCTTTCACGGCGTGCGCACGACGCCGCAGGTCCTGGTGTGGAGCGCCGAGGCGATGGGCTACTCGCGGCGGCAGATGCTGTGGCGAATATTCCTGCCCCATGCGCTTCCCGACATCATGACGGGCCTGCGCATCGCGCTCGGCTTTTCCTACGTCCTCGCGATCTCGTCCGAGATGATCGCGGCAACGAGCGGAATCGGAAAACTGATCTTCATGTACGGGGAGAACGGCGCCTACAGCTACATGTTCGCGGCGATCGCCTGCGTGGTCGTCGTGGCCTACCTGGGAGACCGGCTCCTGCTGTGGATGACGCGGCGCTGCCTCAAGTGGCACGACTCCGCCGTGGCGACGGAAGCCGCGTGAGGGGATGGCCGTGGAGAAAGCCGCCCCGGGACGTCTCGGCCTGCGCATCCGCTCCGCCGCGTCCGTGCTCGCGATCGTGGTGATCTGGGAGGCCGTCGCGCGCCTCGAGCTTGCGCCGCCGCTGTTCCTCCCGCCGTTCTCGAGCGTCATGGCGCAGTTGTGGGACAGCATCCTGGACGGCACGTTGTTCCAGGATCTCTCGACCAGCCTCGCGCGTGCGTTCGGCGGTCTGCTGCTGGCGGCCGTCACGGGGATTCTGGTCGGCAGCGCCATGGCGCGCAGCCGCCTCATGCACTGGTTCTTCGACCCGGCCGTCGCGCTCGGCTTTCCCTCGCCGAAGATCGCGTTTCTGCCGATCTTCATCGCCTGGTTCGGCATCTACAGCCTGTCCAAGATCCTCCTCGTCGCCTTCGCATGCCTGTTTCCGATCGTCATCGGCACGTTCAGCGCCGTGCGCGGCATCAACCGGTTTCTGATCTGGTCGGGATATTCGCTGGGCGCGTCGAAGGCCGCGATGCTGACGCGGGTCATCCTGCCGGCGTGCTGCCCGCGCGTCTTCGCCGCCATGCGCGTGGCATTGCCGGTCGCGCTCATCACCACCTTCACGGCCGAAATGGTCGCCGGAGGCGGCGGCATGGGCGCGACCCTGATGTACTCGCAGCGCTTCTTCGAAACGAAGGTGGTCTTCGCCTACATCGTCGTCATGCTGACCGTCGGCCTGCTGCTCGACTCCGGGATGGTCTACGTCCAGCGGCGGTTTCCGGCGACGCGGCTGGATTGAGGGGGCGTGGCAATACATGCGCCATTTTAAAAATTATACGCTGTAGTGAGAGTCAAAAAAGCTTCGATTTCTGGCCCAAAATGTCAGCAGGTTATGAGCTGCTTCAAATGATTGTAAGGCCTTTGATTCAAGCGCTTCCAGTCCATCACTTACAAGAAATTTCGGCAAACCTGTGATCTGCAAGGCGATCGATTTTTTATTGAAGGCGATGGTAGATTCCTGTGGCTTGTTCGCTTCAAGATAAGCCAAGAGCGCTCCGGGATTTACGTTATTAAACGCGAGGCTAACTTCCCCCATATGGCCCTTGAGGTCGAGGCGAAAATAGCCCGGCGCGCCGGAGCAGTTCGCAGCAATGTAGGTCGTTTTCGGAAATGTATTGACGTCTAGATCGAAAAAACCTGGATACCGCTCCTCCACAAGCGCGTAAACGTGCTTCCAGAACGCGATGCGGAAGGCGTCGGCTCCTTCTGCATCCAGTTTCTGTTCGACCGCGGCGCGTGCGAGAAATTCAGACCGATAAATTGTTCTGCGATCCGAGCCGTTTGCTCGAAGAAACAGGGCTGCGTCTTCAAAGGAAATATGGCTGATGCCTTGAAGTAAGGACGCGTTTTTCAGGAGCTTTGCTCCCGGAGCGAAGACTGTGACGTAGAACGCATCCCAATAACCGTAGGCTTGGCCATGGTGTCCGCGCTCCTGATATCGCCTGAGTTGATCCAAGCTGAGAGAGTGCGCAATTTTATTTTCGACCAGAAGTGCAATTCGGTTTCCAGAAGGCGTCGTAAATTGCGCCTCAACATCAGTTTCCCCGTTTTCAGATACGACTGAAATACGGACGCAGCTTGCCGGCGTATCGACGCTTTTTGGAAGACCTGAACAGTCGGCGAACCAGCGTGCAAATTCAGGGTTTACTCGCAACTCCTCCGCAAGCAAAACATCTATGTCGCGTTCGGCAAAGGAGCGGACCTCGCAAATCGATGTCACTGCCGAGATATCCTTTCTTTCAGGTATTTTCTTCTCGAGTTCGCGATCCTACACCCCCGCTTTTCCCTCCGACACTCCCTTCTCCAACAGCTCCAAAATCCGGTCGAGCTTGTTGGCTTCGAGCGAGGCAATGGCGACTTGCAGCGCTTCGATGCGGCGCTCGGCCTCGAGGTTCGTCCGGTAGTCTTCCTCGGCGTGGTGGCGGTCGCGTTCGGCCTGCCGGTTCTGGCTGATCATGATGAACGGCGCCGCATAGGCGGCCTGGAACGACAGCGCCAAGTTGAGCAGAATGAACGGGTAGGGGTCCCAATGCTGGACGAAGGCGACCACGTTGAGCGCCACCCAGGCCGCCAGCACGACCGATTGTCCGATGATGAACGACCATGAGCCCATCGTCGCCGCGACGCTGTCGGCGACACGCTGGCCGAATGTCAGTTCGTCGGAATGCTTTGCGTGCCAGGTTTTGCGGATCATCGACATGATGGCCTACCCTCTTGATTCGCCCCATAAGTACAGGTTTTGCGCCCACCGGGCGCGTTCAGCAATGCGGGTCGGGGCGGATCCGAGCGTGTTGTCCTCCCGGCTGTGAGCTCCGGCGAGGGGGCGGCCCGTCGGCAAGGACGCGCATCTCACGTAGAAATGGCTTTCACTTCGGCGACACGCGCCCAAAGATAGGCGTTCGAGACTGGCTGCCGTCGGCCGTGTGCGCCTGATCGGCATCCGAACCGGCGGGAGGCCGCCATGCAGAAAATCCTCGTGCTCGGCGGCGGCTTTGCCGGCTTGTGGAGCGCCGCGGGCGCGGCCCGGGCGCGGGCTGAGTCCGGTTCCGACGCGGTCGAGATCACCCTGGTCGACCGCAACCCCTACCATGCGATCCGCGTGCGCAATTACGAGAACGACTTGAGCCCGGTGACGGTCCCGCTCGCCGACGTGCTCGAACCGATCGGGGTCGCGCACGTCGCCGCAGCCGTGTCACGCATCGACCCGGTGCGGCAGGTGGTCGAGCTCGCGTCGCCCGCCGGCGAACTGCCTTACGATCGGCTCGTGCTCGCGCTCGGCAGTCAGGTCAATCGTCCGGACATCCCCGGCCTCGCCGAGCACGGCTTCGACATTGACACCTTTGCGGCGGCCGAACGGCTCGATGCTCATCTCCGTGCTCTTGCCGACAAGCCGGCGTCGGAGGCGCGCAACACGGTGCTGGTGGTCGGCGCCGGCCTGACGGGCATCGAGCTCGCGACGGAGCTGCCCGCGCGATTGCGCGGTCTTCTCGGTCCGTCGCGCGTGATCCTCGCCGATGCCGGTGCGCACATCGGATCGACCATGGGCGACGACGCCATCCCGGTGATCAGCGAGGCGCTGGCCGCACTCGGCGTCGAGACGTGCGTGAACGTCGGCATTAGCCGTGTCGACGCCGACGGCGCGACCTTGGCGTCGGACGAGATCATTCCCGCTGCAACGGTCGTCTGGTGTGCGGGCATGCGGGCGAACCCGCTCACCGCCTGCCTTCCGGTTGCGCGCGACCGCCTCGGGCGCGTTCCGGTCGACGCGTTCATGCGGGTCAAAGGCGTGTCCAACATGTTCGCGGCAGGCGACTGCGCCTGGAGCCTGATCGA
>CAYVBN010000709.1:0-4293 GCA_964449645.1 uncultured Hyphomicrobiales bacterium | reverse complement strand
GGGGAGTATCGCAAGTTCGCGTAGATCGCCGGATTGATCACGATCGAGGCCGCCGCTGCGCAAAGAAGCGTGTATCCGTCGGGCTTCGCTTTGGCGACGAATTCAGTCCCGAGAATCGTATTCGCGCCGGACTTGTTTTCGATGATGACTGGCTGGCCAAGCCGATCTGTGAGCTTTTGCCCGACAAGCCGGGCGATCACATCGAGCGTGCCGCCAGGTGCCGCCGGAATCACCATCCGAATGGGCTGGCTGGGAAATGCAGAATCGGCCTGCTCCGCCAGTGCGCGATCGTTGAATGCACCGAGGCTCGCTCCGAGAACCACAACTGCGAGGAGCCGCACGACATGGCGTCGTGTACATCGAGCAAAGCGCAACTGCACCGTGTTGACCATCTGACATTCCTCCCCGTGGTATTATTTATTTGTTTTTCTGATTGCGCTGCGCACGACGCTGGAACGTCAACGCGCGCGAGCATGATCCGTCTGCTCATGTTCAGAGTGCCGCAGGCGAAGCTCGACGGTCAACTCGCGCGTACTGGAATCAGCAGGCAAAAGCAGCACGACCGGATTCCGCTTCGCGCCGAGCATGCCTGTTTGAACGTCGATGCCCGACATCCGGAAACAACACACCGACGAGAGCACCGGAGCACGACCGATATTCGCCGGCGGCATTGCTCGGCGTTGCGCCGGCTCGGGTGAAGGACGAGCTTCCGATTAGCGGGCGAGCCGCGGGGCGAGATCACATGGTCAAGCGGCAGAATCTCGGTCGGCATGGCGCGGGCCGCCGACGCCCAGGGCTTCATCGCGAAATGGTGGCGGCGTGCTGGACGAAGGGCACGGCCGAAGGCGGCGAGCCGCACCCCGATCGGCAGGGCTCTCACCTAACGCCCTCGCCAGGCTGGAAATCACTCTCGCCAACGGCGAACCGCCGCACCGTTAACCGTCCGCTAACCATGCACCCGGCAAATTTTGCCGGGAGGAATGGGCGTCGATGCCGGTGCACGACAGGGCGGGGTCATGACGGATGTAACGGCCGGGCCGCGCGCCGGCGCAGGCTTCAAGCTGCCGCGCTTCGCCGAATTGGCCGAGATTCTCAAGCGCGGCGACCTCGCGCTCGCAGCGGGCGTGCTGACGATCCTGGTCGTCCTCATCCTGCCGCTTCCCCCGCTCCTTCTCGACTTTGCCCTCGCCATCTCGATCACCTTCTCGGTGCTGATCCTGATGACGGCGCTGTTCATCCACGCGCCGCTCGAGTTCTCGGCCTTCCCGACCGTGCTGCTGATCTCGACCATGCTGCGGCTCGCGCTCAATCTCGCCTCGACCCGCCTCATCCTGTCGCACGGGCACGAGGGCACAAACGCCGCCGGCCACGTCATCGAAGCATTCGGCAACTTCGTGATGGGCGGCAATTTCGTCATCGGCATCATCGTCTTCACCATCCTGGTGATCGTGAATTTCGTCGTCATCACCAAGGGCTCGGGCCGCATCGCCGAAGTGGCGGCGCGCTTCAACCTCGACGCCATGCCGGGCAAGCAGATGGCGATCGATGCCGATCTCTCCGCCGGCCTGATCGACGAGAAGGAGGCGCGCCGCCGGCGCCAGCAGCTCGAGGACGAGAGCTCGTTCTTCGGCGCCATGGACGGCGCCTCGAAGTTCGTGCGCGGCGACGCGGTCGCCGGTCTCCTCGTCGTTTTCATCAACGTGATCGGCGGCATGATCATCGGCATCGCCCAGCAGGGGATCACGTTCGCGGAAGCCGGGCGCAGCTACACGGTGCTGACGGTGGGCGACGGCCTCGTGACGCAGATCCCGGCCCTGATCGTCTCGACCGCGGCGGGCCTGCTCGTCTCCAAGGCCGGCATTAGCGGGGCCGCCGACCAGGCGCTGCTGCGCCAGCTCTCCGGCTATCCCAAGGCGCTCGGCATGTCGGGCGCCGTGATGCTGGTGATGGCACTGCTGCCGGGAATTCCCATGATCCCGTTCCTGGCGCTCGGCGGCGGCGCGAGCGCGCTTGCCTATCTGATCAACAAGCGCACCAAGGCGGAGGCGGCCGCGGCGGCCGGCAAGGTCGCGGCGGAAGCCAAGGCCGCGCCGGTCGAGGAGCCGATCACCACCGCGCTCAAGATCGACGATCTCAAGATCGAGCTCGGCTACGCACTGCTGCCGCTCGTCAATTCGCCCGACGGCACCGACCGCCTGACCGAGCAGATCAAGGCGCTGCGCCGCTCGCTCGCGCTGGAGATGGGCTTCGTGATGCCGGCGGTGCGCATCCTCGACAACGTTCAGCTCGAGGCCAACGTCTACGTCATCAAGATCAAGGAGGTGGACGCCGGCAGCGGGCGCGTGTGGCCGGGCCAGTTCATGGTGATGGATCCGGCCGGCGGCCAGGTGAACCTGCCGGGCGTGCACACGACCGAGCCGACCTTCGGGCTGCCGGCGACGTGGGTCGATGCCGCCTACAAGGAGGAAGCGGCGGTGAAGGGCTACACGGTGGTCGATGCCGCGACCGTGCTCGCCACCCACCTCACCGAGCTGCTCAAGACCAACATGGCCGAGCTGCTCTCCTACGGCGAGGTGCAGAAGCTGCTGAAGGAACTGCCCACGGGACAGTCCGAACTCGTCAAGGACATCAGCCCGTCGCAAATCACCGTCACCGGCATCCAGCGGGTGCTGCAGAACCTGCTCACCGAGCGCATTTCGATCCGCGATCTCGCCACCATCCTGGAAGGCATCGCCGACGGGCTCTCCTTCACCCGCAACCCGAACGTGCTCGCCGAGCACGTGCGCACCCGCCTCGCCCGGCAGATCTGTGCCCAGCACAGCACGCCGGCGGGCTATCTGCCGCTCATCGCTCTCTCGGCCCGGTGGGAGCAGGCCTTCGCCGAATCGATCGTCGGCCAGGGCGACGATCGCCAGCTCGCAATGCAGCCGTCCCGCCTGTCGGAGTTCATCACGCTGGTGCGCGAACGCTTCGAGGAGGCCGCCCGCCAGGGCGAAGCCCCGGTGCTGGTGACCTCACCCGGCATCCGCCCGTTCGTCCGCTCCATCGTCGAGCGGTTCCGGGCTCAGACGCCGGTCCTGTCGCAATCGGAAATCCACCCGCGCGCGCGCCTGAAAACGGTTGGAACCATATGACAAATATCGGAATTCCCCTGATCACGCCGGCGCGACGCAGCGTGATCGCGGAGCCACGCCGTTGTGACCCGTACAGCCCTCCCGGAGCTGCAATGCCGTTCGTACATACCTCCCTGAGAACATTTTCCTCGGTTCGTGCGTTGTCCTCCGCCTGCCTGGGTACCTTTGAACCCGCCGGGCCGCCGCCGCGACCAATGAGGGAGACCGGGAGCACCGCCATGAACAGCTCGCTCAAGACCGCCGACCGCACCACCCACCTGAAGATCGTGGTGATGTCGCTCGTCGCTTCGATCGCCGTCGTGGTGATCGGGATCGCGGCCCACACGGCGCCGGACCGGACGGAAGCTCGCCTGCAGGTCGATATGCCCGTCGTGAAGGCCGGTCAGCCGATGGTCTTCACCCGCAGCGAGAGCAACTTCATTCGCTGATTTCACCACCGCTTCACCACTACCCTCCGCTTCACCACCACCCTCCCGACTGCCGCGCGCCCTTCGGGGCGCGCTTTTTCTTTGGCCGGCATCATCCCGGGGCAAATAACCTTATGGGAGAGGGCTCGACCTTATGGGAGAGGGCTCGCTTCCGGCATGGCCTCGATCAGCCTGCCCTGGAACACGACCGGGCCGGTCGGCTCACCGGTCGGCGAGCCGCCTTCCGGCTCGAGGCTGACCGCGTAGGTCGCATTGCTGATGGTCGCGGGGTCGAGGCCCGCAAACGTGCGCGGCGGGGTGAATTCGCCATCGACCACGCCGAGGGAACGCGGCTGCGGGGACCGGTTCGAGATGAGCCACAGCTCGAAACTTTTGCCGGGTTCGGGATCGGCGACCCGGCGCACCGTGAAGCTGCGGTGCGCGACGTCGACGGTGAGAATGAACGCGGGCGATGCGCCCTCGCGCTGGAGCACAGCGACGAACCGGCCCAATGCCGGCGCTTCGGCCGTCCGGCTCTGCCGCATGCGCGCCGGCAGCAGGTCGGGCATGATCGCCGCCGCCACGATGAGCGCGGCCAGCACGGCGGCGAGCGCACCAGTCGTGATCGCAGCGGCCCGCCAGCGGCTGAGCCGGCGGACGAGAGGAATGACATTCACGCGCGGCTCGCCGGGACCGACTGCCCGGTCGCGAGCGTCCTGCGGCAGGGCCGGCAAGCGCATCGGGGCGGATGC
>CAYVBN010000708.1:0-2404 GCA_964449645.1 uncultured Hyphomicrobiales bacterium | reverse complement strand
GTGGCCCTCGGCGAGATTGAGCGAGACGTCGTTGAGCACAACCGCTTCCGCGTATCCCGCGGTCAGCCGGTCGATCTCGAGCAGGTCAGGCATCGGGAACCTCCTCGCCGAGATAGACCGCCTTGACGCGCGGATCGCGTGCGACCTCCTCGGGCGCGCCTTCGACGAACAGCGCGCCGTTGACCAGAACCGAGATGCGGTCGGCGAAGGAGAAGACGATGTCCATGTCGTGCTCGATCAACAGCACGGTGACGTCGGCCGGCAGCGCCGCGATGGTCGCCAGAATGTCCTGCCGCTCCGCCTCGGGCACGCCGGCGGCCGGCTCGTCGAGCAGCAGCACGCGTGGCTTGCAGGCGAAGGCGAGCGCCATCTCGAGCAGGCGCTGACGGCCGTAAGGCAGCACGGCGGTGCGCTCGTGCATGACGTCGGCGAGCCCGAAGCGCTCGACGAGCGCGACGATCTCCTCCACCACCTGCGGCTTGCTGCCGAGGAGCCGCCACCAGTTGCTGCCGGCGCCGAGGCGTTCGGAAACGGCGAGCCCGATCGCCTCGAGCGGCGTCAGATCGGCGAACAACTGGTTGATCTGGAACGTGCGGGCGATGCCGAGGCGCACGCGCTCGTGCGGCTCGGCCGCAGTGATGTCCTGGCCGTCGAGCAGGATGCGGCCGGCGGTCGGACGCAGCACGCCGGTGAGAAGATTGACGACCGTCGTCTTGCCGGCCCCGTTCGGGCCGATGAGCGCGTGGCGCGCGCCCTTGCGGATCTTGAGCGACACGTCGTTCGCCGCGGTGATGCCGCCGAAGCGCTTTTCCAGGTCGACCGTTTCGAGCACGAACGACATGTCAGCGGCTTTCCGAGGCGGGCGGCCGGATCTTGGCGCCGCGGCGTCCCTGCGCGGCGCGGCCGATGGCTCCGCGCAGCGGGGCCGTCCAATTCGTCACGCGGTCGCGGCCGATGAGCACGATCAGCACCAGCAGCAGCCCGATCCAGAACTGCCAGTACTGCGGCGTCAGGTTCGCCACGTAGTCCTGCAGCAGCTTGAAGATGATAGCGCCGATCAGCCCGCCGTAGAGATAGCCGGTGCCGCCGATGATGAGCACGAGCAGCACGTCGGCGGAGCGGTCGAACGCCAGCACGTCGAGCGAGGTGAAGGCCGTGGTCTGGGTGAGGAGCGCTCCGGCGACGCCGGCATAGAAAGCCGCGACCGTGTAGATCGCCACCAGCCGATGATTGACCGAGATGCCAACCGCCGAGGCGCGCAGCGCATTGCCCTTGATCGCGCGCAGCGACAACCCGAACGGCGAATTCACGATGCGGCGGGCGAGCACGAACAGAACGAAGAGAACCACAAGGCTGTAGACGTAGGCCGTGTGGCCGAAGAGGTCGAACCGGAACAGCCCGAGCACCGGCGCGATGGTGATGCCCTGCAGGCCATCGGCGCCGCCGGTGATGTCGGCGAACTTGTTGGCGATCTCGCGCAGCATGAGCGCGACGCCGAGCGTCACCATGAGCCGAGTGAGATCGGAACCGCGCAGCACCAGGAAGCTGGTGAGGAAACCGAGCAGCATCGCGGCAAGACCCGAGACGAGGAGCGCGAGTACCGGTTCGGTGACGAGCCCGTGCTTGGCGAGCAGGCCCGCCACGTAGGCGCCCAGCCCGAAGAAGGCGGCGTGCCCGAGCGAGATGATCCCCGCATAGCCGAGGATGAGATCGAGCGAGAGCGCGAAAAGGCCGAGGATCGCAACCTCGGTGAGGATGAGATACCAGCTCGGCAGCAGGAAGATGCTGGCGAGCGTGGCGAGCCAGAAGGCGATCTCGAGCGGCGTCCAGCGGGCGCGCGCACCGAGGCGGCCGGCGACTTCCGGTGTCAGCGTCCGCGCTATGGGAGTGCGCTCCTCCATCCGCCTAGCGCGCGTTCGTCCGCGCGAAGAGGCCCTGCGGCCGCCAGATCAGCACGACGATCATGATCGTGTAGATCACGAAGGCGCCGAGCTTGGGGACGTAATACTTGCCCGCGACGTCGCCGATGCCGAGCAGGATCGAGGCGAGGAACGGCCCGGTGATGCTCGATGTGCCGCCGACCGTCACCACGATCAGGAAATAGATCATGTATTTGAGCGGAAAGATTGGATCGAGGCCGAGGATCTCGGCGCCGAGCGCGCCGCCCAATCCCGCCAGCCCGGACCCGACCGCGAAGGTGAGGCCGAATACCGCACCGACATTGATGCCGAGTCCCCGCGCGACGCGCTGATCGTCGACCGAGGCGCGCAGGCGGCCCCCGAAGCGCGTCTGCGTCAGGATCCGCTGCAGCAGGATTGTGAGCGCGCCGCAGATGCCGATGATGAGCAGCCGGTACTTGCCGAACCCGATGCCGAACAGGCTGACCTGGCCCTGCAGCATGTCC
>CAYVBN010000707.1:0-5654 GCA_964449645.1 uncultured Hyphomicrobiales bacterium | reverse complement strand
AGATCGAGAAAGTTCTTGAGCAGCACATAGCCATGCTCGGAGGCGATGCTCTCCGGATGGAATTGCACGCCGTGCACCGGCAGCGTCCGATGCTGCAGGCCCATCACGAGGTCGTCCGTTTCCGCCGTGACCGCGAGGTCGCCCGGCAGGCTCGCGCGATCGACGACGAGCGAATGGTAGCGCGTCGCCCGGAACGGGCCGTTGATGCCACGGAAAATGCCGCCGGCTTCGTGCTTCATCTCGGACAGCTTGCCGTGCACCGGCACCGGCGCGCGCACGATCCGGCCGCCGAATGCCTGTCCGATCGTCTGATGGCCGAGACACACGCCCAGGATGGGAATTTTCTCGGCCGATTGCGCCACGAGATCGAGGCAGATGCCCGCCTGGTCCGGCGTGCAAGGTCCGGGCGACAGCACGATCGCGTCCGGGTCGGCGGCGAGCACCTCGCGGGTCGTGATCTTGTCGTTGCGATGCACGACGACGTCCGCCCCCAACCGGCCGAAATAGTGGACCAGATTGAAGGCGAAACTGTCGTAATTGTCGATCAGGACGATCATGGCGGCTATCTCTCGCGCGCGACGGGCTTTTCCGGAACGCAGGGCATGTCCGTGCGCCGCCATTCCGCTCTAGCCCGTTGATTCAGCATGATCTTATCCGAAAACCGGCACCCACTTTTCGGGATCATGCTGTAGACGCCGCCTATCCGGGGGTCAAGGCGAGCTCACTGGCCGCGTTTGCCGGCGCTGGCGAAGCGGCGCGCTTCCTCGGCGGCGCGAAACAAGGCCTTGGCTTTGTTGATACATTCCTGCTGCTCGAAAGCGGGATCGGAATCCGCCACGATTCCGGCGCCGGCCTGGACGTACATGCGCCCGTCCTTCACCAGTGCGGTCCTGAGCACGATACAGGAGTCCATCTCGCCGGCCGCCGAGAAGTAGCCGACGCAGCCCGCATAGAGCCCGCGCTTCTCCTTCTCCAGCTCGTAGATGATCTGCATGGCGCGCACCTTCGGCGCGCCCGAGACCGTGCCGGCCGGAAATCCCGCGGCGAGCGCGTCGAGCGCATCGTACTTCGCAGCGAGCTTGCCCTCGACGTTCGAGACGATGTGCATCACCTGGCTGTAGCGCTCGATGAAGAACTGATCCGTCACGTTCACGCTGCCGATCTCGGCGACGCGGCCGACGTCGTTGCGGCCGAGATCGAGCAGCATCAGATGTTCGGCGCGTTCCTTCGGATCGGCGAGCAGCTCGGCCTCGAGCGCCGCGTCCTCGTGCGGCGTCGGACCGCGCGGCCGCGTGCCCGCGATGGGACGGACGGTCACGACGTCGTCACGCACCCGCACCAGGATCTCCGGGCTCGATCCGGCGACCGCGAACGTGCCGTAATCGAGGAAGAACAGGAACGGCGCCGGATTGACGCGCCGCAGCGCGCGATAGAGCGCAAACGGCGGAAGCGTGAACGGCGCCTCGAAACGCTGCGAAAGCACGACCTGAAAGATGTCGCCCGCCGCGATGTACTCCTTCGCCTTGAGCACCATCGCGCGATAGTCGTCGGGCGGCGTGTTGGACGTCGGCTCGACGGCGAGCGGCCCCTCGAGGGACGTGTCGTCCTTGACGAGCGGCCGGTCGAGGCTGTCGATGACCGCGGTCAACCGGTCGGTGGCGCGCGCGAGCGCGGTTTGGGCGGAGACGCCGGGCGACGGCCGGACTGGCGTGACGACGGTGATCGTGTCCTTCACGGCGTCGAAGACGATGACCACGGTCGGCCGCACCAGGATGGCGTCCGGAATGCCGATCGGATCGGGGCCGGGCGGCGGCAGGTCTTCCAGCAGGCGCACGGTGTCGTAGCCGAGATAGCCGAACACGCCCGCGGCCATCGGCGGCAGGCCCGCGGGGAGCGCGATGCGGCTTTCGGCGATCAGCGCGCGCAAGGCCGCAAGCGGCGGCTCCGCACACGGCTGGAAGGCGTCGGGCTTCGTCTGCGCGGAACGGTTGATCTCCGCCCGATCCCCATGGGTGCGCCAGACGACGTCGGGTTCGAGTCCGATGATCGAGTAGCGGCCGCGCACGGCGCCGCCTTCGACCGACTCGAGCAGAAAGCTCATGGGCTTTCCGGCGACCTTCAGGAACGCCGAAACCGCCGTTTCGAGATCGGCGACGAGCGTCGTCCACACGACCTGCGGTTCGCCGCGTTCGTACTTCGCGGCGAAGGTTCCCGCCGTGGGCTCGATCTGCATTGTGGCTGAACTCAGTCCGGAGCGCCGCCGCCACCGATCGCCTGGCTGAAGGCGCTCTGGTTGATCGTGGTGCCGAGCTCGGCTTCGAGCTGACCGACGTACTGAATGAACAGGTCGTCCGCGATCGCGCGCTGCAAGGTTTCCTCGATGCCCTTGGCGTCGGGGGACTTCGGATCGAACGGCGGATCCTTCACGTCCGTCACCCGAAAGACGACGCGCTGCGTCGGTTCTTTGCCCTCGGCGGTGCCGCCCGCGCCCTTGGGCGTGCGGAACACGTCGGCAATCACCTTGGGGGAGACCGGTTCCGTGCTGCTGCGCTTGAGATCGGCCGCCGACTGCACCTTGAGCTGGTTGGCGGCGGCGAGATCGGCGAGGCTCGTGCCGGCCTTCAGCTTGTCGGCCATGTCGTTGGCTTTCGCGGTCAGGCGCTTCGCGATCTCGTCGTCGCGCCAGCGCGCCTCGACCCGGTCCTTCACCTCGTCGAGGGTGCGATCGCGCGACGGCTGAATGGCCACGACCTCGTACCAGAGATAACCGCCGGCCGGGAGCTGCACCGCATCGGTCTCGATGCCGACGTCGGCCGCGAAGGCGGCCGCGATCACGTCGCTCTGATCGGGAATGTTGGGGACCGGCTGACCGTCCGGGCCACGGCCCGAGCGGTCGACCGCCTCGATCGTGTGCACGGGCAGATTGAGCTTCTTGGCCGCCTCGTCGAGCGTCGAGCCGGCGGCGCGCTCGTCCTCGAGCTTGTTATAGACGTCCGTGACCTCGCCTTTGGCGCGGTCGAGCGCGATCTCGCGCTTGATCTCCGGGGTCACCTCCGCGAGCGTGCGCACGTGCTCCGGCTCGATCTTGACGACGTGCACGAGCGTGACACCGAACCGGCCCTCGACCGGCGCGCTCACCTCGCCGGCCTTGAGGGAGAAGGCGGCATCGGCCACGGTCCTGTCGAGAACATCCGCCTTGGTGATCAGGCCGAGATTGACGTCGGTTTCCTTGAGCCCGCGTTCGGACGCGAGCGCAGTGAACGACAGCCCTCCGGAGAGACGTTCGGCCGCTTTCTTCGCCTCGTCCATGTTGGGGAAGACGATCTGCTGAATCTCGCGCTTTTCCGGCGTGGTGTAGCGGCTGATGTGGTCTTCGTAGGCGCGCTTGACGTCCTCGTCGGACACCTCGATCGTCGCCGCGAGATCGGCGGGCGTGACCGTGATGATGTTCAGCTTGCGATACTCCGGCGCACGGAACAGGACCTTGTGCTCCTCGAAGTACTTCGCAAGCTCCTCCGGAGGCGGCGGCGCGATGTCGCCCGCATTCGCGCGGTCGAGCACGACGTAGTCGATGCTGCGTTGCTCGTTCTGATACCGGTTCAGCGCCTGGGCGGCGACCTGTGGGACGACGGTATTGCCGGTGATCGTGTTCGCGAGCTGCTGCCGGATGATGCTGTTGCGCTGCTCGGCGACGAAACGCTGCTCGGTGTAGCCGGCGTCACGAATCCGCTGCTGGAACACGGACTGGTCGAACTGGCCGGAGGCGCCCCGGAAGGCGGGCTCCTGAGTGATCTGCTTGGCGATTTCCGCATCGGTAATGCCGAGCCGGAGCTGACGGGCGCGCTCGTCAAGCGCGGTCTCGGCCAGGAGTTGCCCGAGCATCTGCCGGTCGAGGCCGAAGGCGCGCGCCTGGTCCGGCGTGATCGGACGCCCGACCTGGCGGCTGAGCTGCTGCAGGCGATCGTTGTAAAGCCGCCGGAACTGCTCGATCGAGATCTCCGTCCCGCCGATCTTGGCGACGGTCGACACCCCGAAACCACGGAAGATGTCCCCGATGCCCCAGATCGCGAAGCTGATGGTGAGGAGCCCAAAGACGCCGGCCATGACGATCCGGCCGAGCCAATTGGAGGACGCCTTGTGAAGACCTCGAAGCATGAGTTCCCGCGATGTTGAGAGGACGGGCCGCAGGGGCTGCCCCGAGCGGCGGCGCATCATAGGGATGCGGCCCGCACGCCGCAACACGCGGCCCGGTCCGGCAAACGGTCGCCGGCGCGACACCTCGTCCCTTCAGGCGTGGCGGTTTGGTGGCCGCCGTGTACCTGGCTGTCTTGTACCAGGCTGTCTTGTACCAGGCTCTTGTACTTGGCCCCTTCCGTGCGCACGGACCGTCTGGTAACGCGGTCGGACCGTCGCGAGAGAGGGGCATATGGCGAATTCGCGTCGACCGCTGGTTGCCGGCAATTGGAAGATGAATGGCCTCAAGGCCTCGGTCGTGGAGCTCGGCCGCGTGGTCCAGGCGAGCGAGACGGCGTCCCTTGGCGCCGACCTGATGATCTGCCCGCCGGCGACCCTGATCGTGAGCTTCGCCCTGGCGGCGGCCGGATCGAAGGTCTCGATCGGGGCCCAGGACTGCCACAGCAAGCCGTCCGGCGCCTTCACGGGCGATATTTCCGCCGAGATGCTGGCCGATGCCGGCGCCGTCGCGGTCATCGTCGGGCACTCGGAGCGGCGCACGCTTCACCAGGAGAGCGATGCCGAGGTCCACGCGAAGGCGCTTGCCGCCTGGCGGGCGGGGCTCATGGCGATCGTCTGTGTCGGCGAGACGCGCGAGGAACGCGAGGGCGGCAAGACGCTCGAGATCGTCGGGCGCCAGCTCGACGGCTCCGTTCCGGACGCGGCTACCGGCAGCAATCTCGTCATTGCCTATGAGCCCGTGTGGGCGATCGGCACCGGACTCACACCGACCCCGGCAGACGTCGCCGAGGTACACGGCTTCATCCGCCGCCGCCTGCGCGAGCGCTTCGGGGAAGCGGCGGACGCCATCCGCATCCTGTACGGCGGTTCGGTGAAGCCGGCCAACGCCAAGGAGCTCATGAGCGTAAGCGACGTCGACGGCGCGCTCGTCGGCGGCGCGAGCCTCAAGGCCGACGACTTCCTCGGAATCGCGCGCGCCTACCTCTGACGGCGCCGCACGCGAAGGAGCCGCGCGGCCACATTCCGACGGCGCGCGGCATCGATCGCCTCAAAATCGATTCGGATCATCGCTCCCGCTGCGATCGATCCGCGGACGGCCTCCCGGGAATGCCATTCGTCGCGCCCGCGCGTCGGAGAAACGAATCCATCCGCAATGGTATGCTCGCCATCGATTTCATTCTGATCGCTTTGGCTCCGACGGCCTCGGCCTGATCGTCTTCGCGCCGCGCCGACAAGCAATGCGTCGCTTTTTTTGACGCGAACGCATGTCACCGATCCAAAGATAATTCGCGAACGACACCGCGGCGCAGCTAGAAATTTGCTTGCGCGCTCCTGCTTGCGCATGACTCATCCTAGAGCTGGCAGGTCATTCTCTCCGTTGCGTGCGGCACACGGCCGTAAGATCGCGCACCATGCAAACAAAAAATTTTCATTCTCGTTGACGCACGCATTGATCGCGA
>CAYVBN010000706.1:0-2017 GCA_964449645.1 uncultured Hyphomicrobiales bacterium | reverse complement strand
AGCAGCCTCTTGAAATTCGAGAGACGCGCGCGAAAGATCGCAGTCATCGCAGATCGCCCTCCCCGCGAAGCAGCCGTAGTCGCGCGGCTGACCATTCATGCATATGACGCGATCAAAATGTCAAAATGACAATGCACTTGGGATATCACGCTTCATGGTTCAGATTTGTATGTCCTGGAGCAACAATCGGCGACGCGCGAAGAAAGCTAGCGCGCGGAGACGCTGCGGCAATTTTTTGGTAATGACGCAAGGTCATCCTGATTTACGATCGGCAGAGCGCAGAGCGTCAATCAGATCTCGTGCCCGAACGCTGCATGCGAACATCGACACTTCTCGGACCGAGCTCTCCGGAAACGGCCTCCGTCGGGGCGCGATTCCTGACCGGGTCCGCGCCCCCGCCCTTTCCTAAGCTTCCACTCGGGAGTGCTAAAACCTCAGCCGCTTCGCCTGCTGGACGTGTGGAATCTTCTGCACCCGCGCGAGCACGTCCGGAGGCACGTCGCCGTCGACCTCGACGAGCGCAATGGCGTTGCCGCCCGCGGCTTCGCGTCCGACATGAAACGTCGCGATGTTGATGCCGGCCTCGGCGAGCGTGCTGGCAAAGCGGCCGATGAAGCCCGGCTTGTCCTGGTTGGTGATGTAGAGCATCGAAGGCCCGAACTCGGCGTCCATGCGGATGCCCTTGATGTTGACGATGCGGGGCCGGCCGTCGGCGTAGACGGTGCCCGAGACCGAGCGCGACTGGCGTTCGGTGACGATCGTCACCGTGACAAGGCTCTCGTAATCCCCTTCCGCTTCGCGCGTCGTTTCCTCGACGACGAGCCCGCGCTCCTGGGCGACGATCGGCGCCGAGACGACGTTGACCTCCTGCAGCATCGGACGCAGCAGTCCGGCCACGGCGGCCGACGTGAGCGCCTTGGTGTTCATCTGCGCCACCGCGCCCTCGTAGGAGAGCTGCACCTTGTTGATGCCGGTTTCGGTCAGTTGCCCGGCGAACGACCCGAGCTTCTCGGCGAGCGCGATGAACGGCTTGAGGCGCGGCGCCTCCTCGGCGCTGATCGAGGGGAAATTGACCGCGTTGGTGATCGCGCCGCGCAGCAGATAGTCGGACATCTGCTCGGCGACCTGCAGCGCCACGTTCTCCTGCGCCTCCATGGTCGAGGCGCCGAGATGCGGCGTGCACACCACGTTCGGATGCCCGAACAGCGGGTTGCTCGTCGCCGGCTCCTCGACGAAGACGTCGAACGCCGCGCCCGCCACCTGCCCGGAATCGAGCGCCGCGCGCAGTGCCGTTTCGTCGACGAGTCCGCCGCGCGCGCAATTGATGATGCGCACGCCCTTCTTCATGCGGGCGATCGCAGCGGCATCGATCACGTTCTTCGTCTTGTCGGTGAGCGGCGTGTGCAGGGTGATGAAATCCGAGCGGCGGAACAGCTCGTCGAGCTCGACCTTCTCGACCCCGAGATCCACGGCGCGCTCGGGCGAGAGGAAGGGATCATAGGCGATCACCTTCATCTTCAGGCCGATCGCGCGGTCGGCGACGATCGAGCCGATATTGCCGCAGCCGATGACACCGAGCGTCTTGCCGGTGATCTCGACGCCCATGAACCGGTTCTTCTCCCACTTGCCCGACTGGGTCGACGCGTCGGCCTGCGGAATCTGCCGCGCCAGCGCAAGCATCAAGGTGATCGCATGTTCGGCCGTGGTGATCGAATTGCCGAACGGCGTGTTCATGACGATGACGCCCTTGGCGGTAGCGGCCGGAATGTCGACTTTGTCGACGCCGATGCCGGCGCGTCCGATCACCTTCAGGCTCTTCGCCTGGGCGAGAATCTTCGGCGTCACCTTGGTCGCCGAGCGGATGGCGAGGCCGTCGTAGCCGCCGATGATTTCGGCGAGCTTGTCCTTGTCCTTGCCGAGCTTGGGCTGGAAATCGACTTCGATGCCGCGGTCCTTGAAGATTTGTACCGCGGCAGGCGAAAGCGCATCTGAGATAAGGACTTTGGGAGCCATGGGT
>CAYVBN010000705.1:0-6988 GCA_964449645.1 uncultured Hyphomicrobiales bacterium | reverse complement strand
GCCACACAGCGGAAACATTTATCCGCGCGCCTTCCTGGAGGCGGCGCGGCTGGAGCTCGCCGTGCTGCGGCGGTCGGAGGACAGCTTCGTCGACGAACTGTTCGCGGGCGTGGTCGCGCGCGGCTATCCGCTGGTCCGGGCGCATTTCCCGCGCTGCTATGTCGACGTCAATCGAGAGCCCTACGAACTCGATCCGCGCATGTTCGAGGGCCGCCTGCCCTCCTTCGCCAACACGCGCTCGATGCGTGTCGCCGGCGGGCTCGGGACGGTCGCGCGCGTGGTCGGCGATGCGCAGGAAATCTACGATCAGCGCATCCCGGTCGACGACGCGCTGCGGCGGATCGAGAGTCTTTACAAGCCGTATCACCGCGCGCTGCGCCGCCTGGTCACGCGCGTGCACCGCGATTTCGGCGCCGCCGTTCTGGTCGACTGCCACTCCATGCCGTCGGCCGCCGGTCCCAAGGACGACCGCCCGCGTTCCGACGTCGTGATCGGCGACCGCTACGGCACGAGCTGCGTGCCGGTCGTTTCCGAGACCGTCGAAGCGACCTTGCGCGGGCTCGGCTATTCGGTCGCCCGCAACAAGCCCTATGCGGGCGGCTTCATCACCGAGCATTACGGCAATCCGGCCGCCGGCCTGCACGCCGTGCAGATCGAGCTCAATCGCGGTCTCTACATGGACGAGCGCCGCTACGAGCGCTCACGCTCCTTCGCCCTGGTGGCGAGCCATCTCGAGACGCTTGCCGACCGTCTCGGCGAAATCCCCCTCGGGGAGTTGCGCCCGTATCGGGCCGCCGCCGAATAACGGTCTTGACCGCTCTCGCGACTTGCTGCATAGCAGCAATGCCGTTATGCATGTCGCCTGAGAAGCCCGTCCTCTGGTGAGATTGCCGGCCGGCTGCCGTCGCGGATTGGGCGCGGCTTAGGGCCAGACGCCCCGCGAAAAGCAAAAAAAAGGGGCCGCTTGAGTGAACAAGCGGCCCAAGTCTAGGGAGGAAACGCCCAAGGAGGGCGGCGGGAACGCGAAGGGATCGCGTCCCGCGCTGCAGCAATATGTCATCGCGCCGCACAAAACGCAAGGGGTACTGACCTATTTTTTCGGCCCTTGTGCACACGCCGAAAACCCTGCCCTTTGGGCTCCGCCGGCGGGCATGCCGTGAGCCCTCGGGACCCGCGGGACGACGGCTCCGCGAGAAGATTCCGGAGCGGGACGGCTGCTCATGACAGCGGCCCAGGGACAGCGCCCAGGGACAGCGGCCCAAGATAGCGGACGAAGACAGGGACCCGCCTCCCGCACAAAACCCGTTTCAACTTTCGCAGAGCAGGCTCTATAGCTGCCTCGGCTTCACAGCGCGCACGGGGAACGCGGCCCATGACGGCGGTCGATTTCGCAGCCTTCGTCGATGAGCTCGCCACCGTGTCGGCGGACGCGATCCTGCCGTTCTTCCGCACCTCGATCACCGTCGAGGACAAGAGCAAGGGCGGGGTGTTCGATCCGGTCACGGCGGCCGATCGCGCGGCGGAAGCCGCCATGCGGACGCTCATCCGCCGCACCTTCCCGGACCACGGGATCATCGGGGAGGAATACGGCAACGAGCGCACCGACGCCGAATACGTCTGGGTGCTCGATCCGATCGACGGGACCAAATCCTTCATCGCCGGGATGACGGCCTGGGGGACGCTCATCGGGCTGATGCGGCTGGGCGAGCCGGTGTTCGGCCTCGTGCATCAGCCGTTCATGCGCGAGCGCTTCAGCGGCGACGGCGGAGCGGCGCGCTATCGCGGACCGGCCGGCGACCGCGATCTCATCGTGCGGCCGTGCGCCGGGCTGGAGCACGCCGTGCTGTTCACCACCAGCCCGCGCCTCATGAACGAAGCCGATCGGGCGGCGTTCGCGCGCGTCGAAGAAAGCGTGCTGCTGTCGCGCTACGGCGGCGACTGCTACGCCTATTGCATGCTCGCGGCCGGCCACATCGATCTCGTCATTGAGACGGAGATCAAGCCGCACGACATCGTGGCGCTGGTGCCGATCATCACCGGGGCGGGCGGCGTGATCACCACCTGGGAGGGCGGACCGGTCGAGGCGGGCGGGCGCATCATCGCGGCCGGCGACGCGCGCGTGCACGCGGCAGCGCGGAAGATTCTCGCCGGCTGACGCGAAAGCGACGAGGCTCACCGGTCCTCGCTGAGAAATCGACGGGGATCACTGCGAACTCCGCGCGCTCCCTCTTCCCGGCGGGGAGAGGGTTGGGGTGAGGGGTCAAGACTCTCGATGGGGCAATATCCCCTCACCCGGATCGGCGAAGCCGATCCGACTTCTCCTTCAGGAGAAGTGACTCGCGTACGCAGCACCGCGAGAGAACTAAACCGATGCGCATTCAACGATAGAGCGGCGTCCCTGGAACGAAGGCGTCGAAGGCCGCCCAGAACTGCAGCCGGTACTGGTCCTGCTCCATCAGGATTTCGTGCTGCGCGCCAGCGATGACGAGATGCGAGCCGGCCCGCAGGTTCATGGCGAATTCCTCGATCGCCGGCGTCGACACGATCTCGTCCCGCCCGGCCGCCGCGATAAGGATCGGCTGGCGAATGGCCGCCGCATAGGCGGGCTCGGCGATCTCGCGCATCATGCGGAACGCGGCGTCGCACCAGCCGACCGTCGGCGAGCCGATGCCGAGCTTGGGTTCGGCCTCGAGGATCGCCGCGGCACGTGCGTGGCGGACGGGATCCGACGTGAGATTGTTGCCGACGAACGGCCGGGTATGCATCACCTCGGCGCTGCCGCGCGGCACATAGGCCGACCCCATCCCGGTCATCCGCAGCGTGCGCGCGACGATGTGGGCGTGTCCGAACATGTGCGCGCGCGCCAGCCGCACCAGCGGGGCGGTCAGCACCATGCGGTCGAACCAGCGATGGCCGTCGTGGGCGGCGCGAATGAGAACGCTCGCTCCCATCGAGTGCGCGAGCGCGAAGAACGGCGGCGGACAGTCGGGCAGAACGACCTCCTGCATGAAGGTGCGCAGGTCGATGTCGTATTCGGCGAAGTCGCCGACATGCCCCTTGAACGTGTCGCGCAGCGCGCGTTCCGAGAACCCCTGCCCGCGCCAGTCGAGAACCGCGACCGCGAATCCGCGCGCGCGCAGATCGCGCACCACCTCGAAATATTTCTCGATGAACTCGGTGCGGCCGGGAAAGACGCACACGGTGCCCTTGCGGCCGGGCGGCGGCGCCCAATGGGCATAGCGGAGCTCGACGCCGTCGGGCGTTTCGATCAGCCCGGTGACGTAGTCCTCCGGGACCGGATTGGCGGGGATCGAGACGAGTTTCATGCAGTCCCGGTGCGCAGCGGGTCCACGCCTTATAGCAGCCCGCGAGGTCGGCTCAACGAAAGCGCCCGCAGGTCCGCAATCGGCCGGCGCGAGCCCTCCTCCCGCCGCTCCGGACGCTGGCTCGATGCTGGTTAATGCCAGGTTTCCTTCGCGGCGAAGATCAAAGGCGCACTTGCAGGCGCCGGCGGCGGTTCCCACATAAAAGCTGCGCAGGCCCTATGGAGCTGCGCGATTTTCGGCCCGGCCATTTGGCGGGTCAACCGCATGTCGCTCAAAGCGAAGGAGGATATGCCATGCGTACGTTCGATCTTTCCCCCCTCTATCGTTCCACCGTCGGCTTCGACCGGCTGTTCTCGTTGCTCGATCAGGGCCTCGAGGCCACCGCGCCGAGCTATCCGCCCTACAATATCGAGCGGACCGGCGAGAACGCGTACCGAATTACCGTAGCGGTTGCCGGGTTCTCGGAACCCGAGCTCTCGATCGAGACCAAGCAGAACACCTTGTTCATCCGCGGCGAGAAGCAAGTTAAGGCGGAGGACAAGAAGAGCGAGGTTCTCTATCAGGGGATCGCGGCCCGCGCATTCGAGCGCGTGTTCCAGCTCGCCGACTACGTCGAGGTGAAGGGCGCCGCCCTGGAGAACGGCCTGCTCCACGTCGATCTGGTGCGTGAGATTCCCGAATCGATGAAGCCGCGCCAGATTCCGATCGGCGGCGGCACCCCGAAAGTGATCAACGCCAAAGCGGCGTAAACCCTCCAGCGAGGGCCTTATTCCTCGGCAAAAGAACGCCCCGGTCCGCCGGGGCGTTTTCGTGTGTGCGGAAACATTTCCGGCGAAGCGGCCGCGCTCACTCGAGCGGCGCGACCGGCGGCATCGCGGTCGCACCGGGCGGAGATGATTTGCCGCCGTCGTTGCCGTCCGCCTTGGCCGGCGCTTCGGACTTCGCCGGCGGCGAGGTGTCCGGCGGCGCGGCGCTGTGCTGCTCGGGTGCTGCGGAGGCCGAGGCATCCTTCGCGGGGGCTTCCGCCGGGCGCGGACGCGGCAGCGGCGTCTTCGGCGGCGTCAGCGCGGCGGAGCGTTGCGGGGCGGCGGGCGGCGGTCCTTCCTCCGGCAGATAGGGCTCGTAAGCCGGCGCGCGACCGTTCTCCGGCCCCTGCGGCGGCTCGTAGGCATAAGGCCGCGGCGGCCGATAGGCCGGCGGATACGCCGCGGGTCCCTCGTCCGGGCCGTAAGCCGGTGGCGGCGGCGCATAGCGGGCGACCGCGCGCGGGCGATACGGCAGCGCGTCGAGCGGGATGGCCGAAACGATGCGGCCCGAACGGGCATCGACGATGACGCGCACATCGGTGCCGACGCGATCGACCGCGCGCACCACGTAGTCCGGTCCCCTGAGGAACGGACGCCGCAGCGGCGCGAATCCGGCCGAACGGAGGATCGTCACCACCTCGTAGGGCGGCAGCGCGCCGGCCGCGACGGGATATCCCGGCCACAGCGGATCGGCGGCCGCGAGCGAGGCGGCAGCGGAGAGACCAAGAATTGCGAGCAGGGCTGCGCGAGCGATCACGGCATCGCCTCCCACGGATATTCTGCCGGAACCTGGACGGAGTTCCGTCCCGAGCCGGCCTACGGATCGCCCCCGTTTCGTCCGGCCTTAACCATACGCCGGATTGGGGCGGACCTTGGGCGGCGGCTCAGCCTGGCGCCGCAATTTCAGCGAAGCGCTCGATCTCCTCCGGGCGGGTGGCGAAGGAGGTGACGAGGCGGACGAGGACGCCACCCGCGGGCTGCGGCCCGGCTTTCCATGCGTAGTAGCTCGCGCCCGCCTGCTGCAGCTTCTCGTGCAGGCGCTGCGGCAGCGCCACGAACACCTCGTTCGCCTCCACCGGCCACACCGGCACGAGGCCGGCGGCCGCCAGCCGGGCCGCCAACAGGTCCGCCATGGCGTTGGCGTGGCGCGCCAGCCGCAGCCACAAATCGTCGGCGAAATAGGCCTCGAACTGCGCGGCCAGGAACCGGTGCTTGGAGACGAGCTGGCCGGCGCGCTTGCGCCGTTCGGGGAGACCACCGATACGCGCCGGATCGAACAGGACGACCGCTTCGGCTGCGAGCGCCCCGCCCTTGGTGGCCCCGAGTGAGAGCACGTCGACGCCGCAGCGCCAGCTCGCCGCGGCGGCCGGCACGCCGAGCCGCGCAAGCGCGTTCGCAAAACGCGCCCCATCAACATGCACCACGAGACCATGGCGGTGGGCGATGTCGGCGAGGCGGCGCAACTCGTCGGGCCGATAGATCGTTCCGGCTTCGGTCGCCTGCGTCAGCGAGAGCACCGTCGGGGTGACGTGATGCGGTCCGCCCCATTCTCCCTGCGCCAGCATGCGTTCGAGGGTCTCCGGCTCAACCTTGCCGGCGGCTCCCGCAAGGCCGACGAGCTTGAGCCCGCCGCCATAGAATTCCGGCGCGCCACATTCGTCGGTGGCGATGTGCGCATCGGCGTGGCACAGGACCGCGCCCCAGGGCGGCGACAAATGCGCGAGCGCGAGCGCGTTGGCGGCCGTGCCGGTCGGCACCAGGGCGACCGCGAGATCACAGCCGAAGACCTCGGCGAAACGGCGCTCGACCTGGCCGCTCAGCGCGTCATTGCCGTAGGCGAGCGCCGGCCCTTCGTTCGCGCGCACGATCGCGGCAAGGATCTCGGGTGCGATCCCGGCACTGTTGTCGCTGGCAAAATTCATCCGGGTCTCCCGACCAGATCGGCAGGCCCATCAGGGCCGGGCGGGCCGGCGGACGCAAGTCCGTTGCGCCGCGCGGGCCTCCGCCGGCCCGTTCTTGCGCGCCGTGCCGGCCCATGGAAACAAGATGTCCATGCGATCGTTTTTTAGAGTGGCGAACTCTTGTGTCCGTGGCAGAATTTTGGCATGGTCGACGTTAGGACAGCAATGCTGTCCCACTTGACCGCCGCGCCGAAGTCGCAGATCGCCGAAGCAGCAGATCGACGTCCTCGGCCGGCGCATGAAAGCGGCGGGTGACGATACGCGTATCGTCCGAGGCCCGGCACGAGCAGCCAGACGACGGCCAGGGTTCGCGCTGGCGGAGAAGGCTGCCCGTCACGACAATGGTTTGTCCTTTCGCCGCGCGCCGACCGGCGCTGCGGAAGACGGGTGTGCCGGCCGACGAACTGCCGGCCGATGGCGGGGGTGTGAGGACGAGATGAGCGCGATCGAGTTCGGCAGGGAGCACGTTGATGGCGGCATTCCGGCGACGGGGCACGACGTCAAAGCCGTGACGATGCCGCACTTCCGCGACAGCGCCGATCCGGGCGTCCCGGCCGCGCGCGGCCTCTACGATCCGGCGCTCGACAAGGACTCCTGCGGCGTCGGATTCATCGCCGACATCAAGGGACGCAAGTCGCACAAGATCGTCAGCGACGCGCTCACGATCCTGCTCAATCTCGAGCACCGCGGCGCGGTCGGCGCCGATCCGCGCGCCGGCGACGGCGCCGGAATCCTCGTGCAGATCCCGCACAAGTTCTTCGTCCGCAAGGCGGCCGAGATCGGATTCAAGCTGCCGCCGCGCGGACGCTATGCGGTCGGCGCGCTGTTCATGCCGCGCGAGACCGATTGGCGTGAGGTGATCCGCGGCATCTACGCCGAGATGATCGCCGCCGAA
>CAYVBN010000704.1:0-5708 GCA_964449645.1 uncultured Hyphomicrobiales bacterium | reverse complement strand
GGCGCGGAGCCTTTCCCTCGATGGCGCGCACGATCGCCCGGATATGGTCGGGTGTCGTGCCGCAGCAGCCGCCGACGATGTTGACGAGACCCGACTGGGCGAATTCGCCGAGCAGGCCGGCCATGTAGTCGGGGGATTCGTCATAGAGCCCGAATTCGTTGGGCAGGCCTGCGTTCGGATAGGCGCACACCAGCGTGTCGGCGATGCGCGCGATCTCGGCGATATGCGCGCGCATCTCCTTCGCCCCGAGCGCGCAGTTGAGCCCGATCGAGAGCGGCGCGGCATGCCGGACCGAGTGCCAGAACGCCTGCGGGGTCTGGCCCGAGAGCATGCGGCCGGAGAGATCGGTGATCGTGCCGGAAATCATCACCGGAATGGGCGCGCCGCGTTCCTCGGAGAGTTCGGAAATGGCGTAGAGCGCCGCCTTGGCATTGAGCGTGTCGAAGATGGTCTCGACCAGCAGGACGTCGGCGCCGCCCTCGATCAGCCCCCTCGCCTGCTCGCCATAGGCTGCGCGCAATTCGTCGAAGGTGACGGCACGAAATCCCGGATTGCTCACGTCGGGCGAGATTGAGGCGGTGCGGTTGGTCGGTCCCATGGCGCCGGCGACGAAGCGCGGACGGCCGTCCTCGCGGGCGACGACCTGCGCGGCCTCGCGGGCAAGCCGCGCACCTTCGACATTGAGCTCGGTGACCAGCGCCTCCATGCCGTAATCGGCCTGCGCGATGCGGGTCGAGGAGAACGTATTGGTGGAGACGATATCGGCGCCCGCGCGGAAATACGCGAGATGGATGTCGCGCACCGCATCGGGCTGCGAGAGGATGAGCAGGTCGTTGTTGCCGCGCACGTCGCGCGGCCAATCGGCGAAGCGCGCGCCGCGATAGCCGGCCTCGTCGAGCCGAAGCGCCTGGATCTCGGTGCCCATCGCGCCATCGAGCACCAGGATGCGTTCGGACGCGAGACGCCGCAACTCGATCTCGACCGGGGACAGGTTCTTCGCCGCACGCGACATCCGCATCTGCTCCCGGTCTCAGGCCGCACGCTGCTTGGCTGCAGGCCGCAACCCGAGCAGATGGCACACCGCGTAGACGAGGTCGGCGCGGTTCATCGTGTAGAAATGGAAATCGGTGACGCCGCGGTCGACGAGGTCGAGCACCTGCTCGGCAGCGACCGCGGCGGCGATGAGCTTGCGGGTCGCCGCGTCGTCGTCGAGCCCGGCGAAGCGCTCGGCGAGCCAGCCCGGCACCGAGGCCCCGCAGCGCTCGGCGAAGACGCGTGTCTGCTTGAAATTCTGGACGGGCAGAATTCCCGGCACGATCGGAATGTCGATGCCGCGCGCGCGCACGCGGTCGAGATAGCGGAAGTAGAGATCGTTATCGAAGAAAAACTGGGTGATGGCGCGCGCCGCGCCCGCGTCCACCTTGGCCTTGAGCATGTCGATATCGGCCGCGACCGTCGGGCTGTCGGGATGCTTCTCCGGATAGGCCGAGACCGAAATCTCCACATCCACGGCACGCTTGATGCCGGCGACGAGATCGGCGGCGTTCTGATAGCCGCCCGGATGCGGCGCGTAGCGCTCGCCGACGCCGCCGGACGGATCGCCGCGCAGCGCCACGATGTGGCGCACGCCGGCCTGCACGTAGGCGTTCACCACGGCGTCGACCTCGGCGCGCGTCGCGGCGACGCAGGTGAGGTGAGCGGCCGGCACGACGTCGGTCTCGGCCAGGATCCGCTTGACGGTTGCGTGCGTGCGCTCGCGCGTCGAACCGCCCGCCCCGTAGGTCACCGAGACGAATGCGGGCCGGAGCGGCGCCAGCCGGCCGACCGACTCCCACAGCGTCTTCTCCATCTCCTCGCTTTTCGGCGGGAAGAATTCGAACGAGACGCGGATCGCGTTGCGGCCGCCGAGAAAGCGGCTGGCGCGTCCTTCATCGGTGCGGACGACGGCCATCAGGCGACCTCGCGCTGCGGAGCGGCGACCACCATGCGCGGGTCGTGGGCGAGCCAGAGCGACACGGTGATCTTGCCGTCGGAGCCCGGTTCGGGCGGCAGGCTGTGATGCTGGACGCCCGTGAGCCCGGCGGCTTCCATCCACTGCGTGACGGTTTCGGGCGCGAAGCCGAGCCGGCGGTGCGCGTGCTCCTCGCGCAGGAACTCGAGATCGTGCGGGGCGAAGTCGACGACCAGCAAGCGGCCTTGCGGCCGCAGCACGCGCGCCGCCTCGCGGATCGCGCGCGCGCCGTCGTCGAGGAAGTGCAACACCTGGTGGATGAGCACGACGTCGAAGGAATCCCGCGGCAGCGCGAGATCGTAGATGTCGCCCTGGCGTACGCTGCAATGGCGCAGCCCGGCGCGATCGAGACGCGCGCGGGCGAGCGCCAGCATGTCGAGGGAGAGATCGACGCCGAGGCCGCGCTCGAGACCGGGGCCGAACAGCTCCAGCATGCGGCCCGTGCCGGTGCCGAGATCGAGCAGCGAGCGGAACGGCCGCTCCGTCAGCGCCTGCCCGATCGCGGCTTCGACCGCCTCGTCGGCGACGTGCAGACGGCGGATGCGATCCCATTCGGCCGCGTGGGCGCGGAAATAGGCCTGCGCGGCGGCGGCACGCGCCGCCCGCACCTCGGCGAGGCGCTCGCGGTCGCGAGCGATGACCGGATCGGCGGGATCGAGCCGCTCGATCAGCGCATGCGCCACATCGGCCGCCTCGCCGTGCTCGGCCAGACGAAAGAACGCCCAGGCGCCCTCGCGGAAGCGGGCGACGAGGCCGGCCTCGGCGAGGAGCTTCAGATGGCGCGAAATGCGCGGCTGCGACTGGCGCAGGATGTCGGTCAGGTCGGAGACCGTCAGCTCGGCCTCGGCCAGGAGCGCGAGGATGCGCAGCCGCGTTTCCTCTCCGGCCGCCTTGAGGGCGGCGTTGAGATCCTCGAATCCCAGACGGGATGGCACGGGCATGGGATTTTTCCCAATGAAGCGGCGATATAAAGATATCTTTATACGGTAAAGTGGGTCGCTGTGCAAGGGAAAAGTGGGCGACTGCCCGCCTCCAGCGGGCCGGCCGCCACGAGCCGGCCGCAGGCGACCGCGGGCTCGCCAAAAGGCCGGGGCTTCGCGTAGCGTTGCGCGCGTCCAGCCATTGCAGGAAACAAGGCCCCATGAGCCACGACCCGTTCGGCATTCGCGAGGGGGAAGTCGCAGTCGACCTGCCGCCGGCATTCGACGCCGGGATCTATTTCATCGGCCGAATCCACACCCCATGGACCCGGCGCGAGGACTGCCCGAAGAACGCGCGCGGATCCGACGCCGTCTGCACGATCGAGGTCGATCCGCGCTGGGCCGCCGGCCTCCGGACCATCGAGACGTGCTCGCATCTTCTGGTGCTCTACTGGATGAACAAGGCGCGGCGCGATCTCGTGCTGCAGAAGCCGCGGCACTACGACGAGCAGCGCGGCACGTTCGCGCTGCGCTCCCCGGTGCGGCCCAATCCCATTGCGGCGAGCGTCGTACGCCTTCTAAAGGTGGAGGGAACGCGGCTCTCGGTCGTCGGGCTCGACTGTCTCGACGGCACGCCGCTCGTCGACCTCAAGCCCTATTTCGCCTCGACCGACGCCGTGCCGGACGCGGTCGTCGGCTGGCACGCCGAACGGAAATCCCGAAACCCGGCGTAGATTTTCACGCGCACCCACCCAAAAGCCGCGCCGGCACGGGTCCACGCGCAGGTCGGTTGCGAGAAGATTGCGCGCTTCGGAAAACTTGCATCTGTGGACTTGGAACAAAGTTGAAGGTTTTCGCATCTCCTGTTGAACCGTCTCCGCGGTCACCCCGACCAATGAGACACAGGGGTGCGTCATGCGTATTTCTCATCATGTCTTCTCGACGATCGTTTTAGCCGGCTTCGCCGGCGCGCTGCTCGCCACGCCGGCGGCCGCCAGCCCGCTGAGCCTGTTCGCGCCGTTTCCACAGGTCGCGACGCAACCGGCCCCTCAGCCCGAAGAGGCCGTCGGCGACAGCAGCCAACAGGACGTGGAGCTTCCCGCCCGCTTGCGTCGCCAGATCGTCAATTATCCGAGCGGCGAAGCGCCCGGGACCATCATCATCGATACCCCGAACACCTATCTCTATTTCGTTCTCGGCAACGGCAAAGCCGTGCGCTACGGCATCGGCGTCGGCCGCGAAGGCTTCACTTGGTCTGGCGTGCGCACGATCGAGCGCAAGGCCGAGTGGCCCGACTGGGTTCCGCCACCCGAAATGCTGCACCGTCAGCCTTACCTGCCGCGCTTCATGGCCGGCGGCCCGGGCAATCCGCTCGGCGCGCGCGCCATGTATCTCGCCGGCACGGTCTATCGCATCCACGGCACCAATCAGCCGCAGACGATCGGCGGACGCGTGTCCTCCGGCTGCATCCGGATGACCAACGAGGACGTCAAGGACCTCTACGCGCGGGTGAAGATCGGAACCAAGGTCATCGTGCTGCCGGCCGAGCAGCGCGCGCAGCGGCACAAGCCGACGGTCGTCGCCGAATCCCCGACCTCCCAACCGACGGTGCGCTGAGCTCCGATTCAAGCGCGAGAAGGTCCGCGAGAAAGCCGCGCGGCCGCGCTCACTCCAGTCGCAGCGTCGTGCGCAGGAAATCCGCCACCGCCTTGCGCGCCGCCTGCGTCGCCGCCGGATCGTGGCCGAGGTGCGGCCCGCGCTCGACGCACGGATCGTCGTAGGTGAACGGCAGATGCGTCTGCGCATTGACGAGCTGTCCGACCGGCTCCTCGCGAATGACGCAGTGGCGCACGGTCTGCGAGTTCTTCGCCAGCGCCGGCGTCGTGCTGCCGAGCGGGTTGTCGAAGCTGTGCGACGCGTTCGGATACTCGGTCAGTTCCACGTCGTGTCCGGCGGCGCGCAGCCGTTCCACATAGGCCTTGCACGGAGCGACCGGGTTGTAGTCGTCGGCCGTGCCTTGAAAGATGCGCACCGGCCGGTCGGCGATCTCGGTATCGGAGGCGAACGTCGTCATGCAGTCGGGATAGAACGGCACATAGGCGGCGAATTCCACGCCCGATCGGTTCCACATCTGGTGGAAGCGCTTGAGGCTCGCGTAGAGCGTCGCCTGGCCGCCGCGCGAAAAGCCCATCAGCACGATCCGGCTGGAATCGACGCGCGGATGCTTGGCCAGGACGTCGAGCACCCGATAGGCATCGAGAATGAGGTTGAGACGGCCGAGCAGCGCCTGGTTGGCGCTCACCGTCGTCAGTCCGCGGCCGGTGAAGCCGTCGAGCACGAACGTGGATATGCCCATGCGGTTGAAGTCCTTCGACCACATGTCGACGTTCGCGCCGACGCCGCCGGAGCCGTGAACCAGCACCACGACCGGCCGCCGGCCCGTCCCCTGCGCGATGCGCAGCTCGCCCGAGACGGTCGTCGCTTTGGCGTTGCCGTCCCCTTGCAGGAACTGCCGGTCGGACAAGGTCAAGGTGAGAATCGGATACATTTCGATGCGCGCCGCGATTTCCCTAGCAGCGTCATCCTCCGCCGCGTTCGATGGCGGCGGACATGCGAACGCGGCAACGGCCGCCGCAACGAGTGTCAGAATTGCTCTGTGTCCCCTTCTCCTCCACGCCATGACGTCCTCCCCGACGATGCCCTCTGTTTGCGATCGGCATCTGCGTCCATTCTGGCACGATCCGAATGCGGCGCCACCGCTATGCGGATTTTGGTTC
>CAYVBN010000703.1:0-3140 GCA_964449645.1 uncultured Hyphomicrobiales bacterium | reverse complement strand
CGCCCGGCATGCCGTCGGCGCCCGCGGGCGCCGGCAGATCGACCTGCGCCAGGCGGTGGCCGTCGGTCGCGACCGCGCGCAGCGAGGCCGTGTTCCCGCTTCCGGCCGTGTGCAGATAGATGCCGGTGAGGTAGTAGCGCGTCTCCTCGGTCGAGATCGCGAACTGCGTCTTGTCGATGAGGCGCTTGAGGTCGGCGGCCGGAAGCATGAAAGCGTGGGTCATCTCGCCGGCGGCGAGATCGGGGAAATCCGATTCCGGCAGCGTCTGAAGCGTGAAGCGCGAGCGTCCGGCGCGGATCGTCAGGACCGCGCGGTCGCCGCTCGATTCGAGCACGATTTGCGATCCTTCCGGCAGCTTGCGCACGATGTCGTAGAACATGTGCGCCGGCACGGTGGTGCTGCCCGCCGGGCCGACCTCGGCGGAAATCGTCTCGACCACTTCGAGGTCGAGGTCCGTCGCCTTGAAGCTGAGGCCGGAGCGCTCGGCGCGCAGCAGCACGTTGGCGAGGATCGGACTGGTGTTGCGGCGCTCGACCACACGATGCACGTGAGCGAGCGACTTCAACAGTTCGGCGCGCTCGACGGTGAGCTTCATGCGGGACCCCGCTCGATCGATTGCCAGAATTCGCCGCAGGGAGCCCGAAAGCCTCGGCCCGCAGCCCGCCCGGCCGCGCCGGGGGGCTAGAAAGTGCCGCGATGCAACGGCTTCGGCAAGACCCGTGGGGCCGCCGATGCCGTTTTTTCCATGCTTTCGAGAAAAAACGGCCGGGCGCGGGGCCCGGCCGTTTCGGAGTGGGAACCAGTGGTGCGGGTTGCTCACTCCTGAAGCTGGCGCTTGAGAACCTCGATCTCCTCGGCGAGCACGGCGTCGTTGCCCACCAGGGCCTCGATCTTGCGGACCGCATGGAGAACGGTCGTGTGGTCGCGTCCGCCGAACCGCCGGCCGATCTCCGGCAGCGAGCGCAGCGTCAGCGTCTTGGCGAGATACATCGCGACCTGGCGGGGCCGCACGACGTTCGCGGTGCGCCGCGAGGACAGGAGGTCGGCGCGGCTCACGTTGTACTGGCGCGCGACGATGCGCTGGATGTCCTCGATCTTGACGCGCTTGGGCTCCTGCGGACGGATCAGGTCGCGGACCTCGCGCTCGGCGAGCTCCATGGTGACCGGCTGCCCGGTCAGCTTGCTGTGCGCCAGCAGCCGGTTGAGCGCGCCCTCGAGATCACGGCCGTTGTGGGTGACCGACTTGGCCACGAAGGTGAGCACCGGCAGCGGCACGTCGAAGCCCGGATGATGCTGCCGGGCGGCCGCCACGCGCGCGCGCAGGATTTCGAGGCGCAGTTCCTCCCCGAGCGAGCCCATCTCGACGACGAGACCGCCGGCGAGACGCGAGCGCACGCGCTCATCGAGGTTTTCCAGGTCGGTCGGCGGCCGGTCGGCGGCGATCACCACCTGGCGCCCGGCGTCGATCAGCGAGTTGAGCGTGTGCGAGAACTCCGCCTGGGTCGATTTGCCCTGGAGGAACTGCATGTCGTCGATGACGAGGACGTCGATGCCGCGCAGCGTCTCCTTGAAGGTCAGCGCGGTCTGCGTGCGCAGCGCGGAGACGAAGCCATACATGAACTTCTCGGCCGTCAGGTAGAGCACCTTGCGGTCGGTATCGGCGTTGCCCATCCAGGCGATGGCCTGCAGCAGGTGCGTCTTGCCGAGACCGACGGAGGAATGGACGTAGAGCGGATTGAACATCACCGGATCGCCGCGGCGCGCGACGGCGACCTGTTTGGCGGCCGCATGGGCGAGGGTGTTGGAGCGCCCGACCACGAAGGATTCGAACGTCAGACGTGGATCGAGCGGCGAACCGCCGAGCGCATCGTGCGCCACCGCGACCGGTCCGCAGGGACCGCGCACTTCGGTGCCACCGTTGAGCTTGATCTCGCGCACGTCGCGCCGCGCATCGACGGCCGCCGCGGGCTTCACCGGCGGCGGCAGCGTGCGCAGCACGGCCGAGCGCACCGTGAGGTCGATGCGGCGCACCGCCGGCTCCTCGGCCTGCCAGCAGGCGAGCACGCGCTCGGAATAGTGCGACTGGATCCAGCTCTTGAGGAAGCGGGTGGGAACGGACAGGTGCGCGGTGTCGGCTTCGACCCCTTCGAGCTCCATACGGGCGAACCAGCTCGAAAAGATGTCCTCGCCGACCTCGGCGCGCAAACGGCCCTTAACACGCGACCAGCGTTCCTGATCGATCTGCGTCATCTTGGTCGTCTCTTTCGCATTCGTGTCCGGACGCGCATCGGTCGGACTCGGCAGGCGGGACCGCGCGTCGCTGCGGGCCGTCACGGAATGGGCAAGTTCGTTCATCTGATTGCGACTCGTCGTCGGAAGACCATGGATCGTCCGGCCGGAGCGGCCGGAGGCGGAAAGGCGGCAGAGCCGGAAAAGGCCGGTCTCAGGCGCAACGGCGCCCATCGCCGGCGCGGTCGCGCCAAGGCGGTGCCCGCCTCGCGCCCACGACCCAGCAATGATCAGAGTGCCGCCCCGCAGCGACAACGGTCGATCTCGATCCGTGGCAGGTCATTTTGTAAGGCCCCCTCGTTATTGCGCGCAGGAATCCGCGATGAACTCCGCGCTAATTCATTTTTTCAACGTGATCGCCGCCCTGTTGAGCCGCATTTACTGAACAGACAGCAGCATCTTCAAGGTCAGCTCAAGGTCTGTACGCCGCAAACACTGGGTCACAACTCGCGCCTGCCCGACAGTTATCAGACAAGATATACCCCTTCTCATCGGCGATGAGCGCGAAACCAGACCTTTTACTGAGAACCTCCGGTGGCCCGGAGGCGTTTGTTAAAGATACACAGGTCCCCTCCGGCTGCAACGCCCACCGCTCGGCGGCCCCGCCGGGGCGGACCGGCCCGGGCCGAACCCCGCCCCGAGAGATCGTTAAAATCCGGTTTACAACTCGTTGATCGACCGGATGGATTCTGGGGACCGCTCAGGCCCCGGCGTGGTCCGGGGTGAGGCAAATTTGTGGCGCGCCGGTGGTCCGCCCCGGGGGGTGCCCCCCGGCGGGTGCCGGCCGTTATCTGATGCTTTCCGGCTAACCCGTTAACCAACCGCCGCTTTTTATGACCGGGTAAGCCCCG
>CAYVBN010000702.1:0-4812 GCA_964449645.1 uncultured Hyphomicrobiales bacterium | reverse complement strand
GATGGCCGAGAACACACCCGGATAGCGCGGGACGACGACCCCGGCCATGCCGAGATTGCGGGCAATGCGCGCGGCGTGTACCGGCCCGGCGCCGCCGAACGCCAGCAGCATGAAGTCGCGCAGGTCGTGGCCGCGCATGGTGGAGATGGCCTTGATCGCCTCTTCCATCTTGACGTCGATGATGCGCACGACGCCCTCGGCCGCCTCGATCGTGCTCATGCCGAGCGGGCGCGCAATGGTCTGCGCGACGGCGGCCTGCGCCCGATCGCCGTCGAGGCGCATGCGTCCGCCGAGAAAGTTGTCGGGGCTCAGATAGCCGAGCAGCAGATTGCAGTCGGTGATGGTCGGCAGTTCGCCGCCGCGTCCGTAGCAGGCCGGACCGGGAACGGCTCCCGCGCTGTCCGGCCCGACTTCCAGGGCGCCGAAACGGTCGACGCGGGCGATGGTGCCGCCGCCGGCGCTGACCGTGTTGATGTCCATCATCGGCACCGCCAGATCGCGTCCCTCGATCTTCCCGCGATTGCCGATGAAAGGCTCGCCGCCCTTGATCAGGGCGACGTCGCAGGAGGTGCCGCCCATGTCGAAGGTGATGAGATTGTCGTAGCCGGTCATCCGGCACGCATAGGTGCCGGCGGTCACACCGCCGGCCGGGCCCGACAACACCGTGGTGACGGCCTTGCGGGCGGCCGCCGCGAAGGTCGACATGCCGCCGTTCGATTGCATGATGTATTTCTGCCGCGTCCCGATGCGGGTGTTCGTCAGCCGTTGATCGAGCTGTGCGATGTAGCGCGCGAGGATCGGCTGCAAATAGGCGTTGATGACGGTCGTGCTCAGCCGATGGTACTCGCGGATCATCGGCAGGACGTCGGACGACAGCGAGACCGCGCAGCCGGGCCATTCCTCGGCGATGATTTCGGCCACCCGCGCCTCGTGGCGCGGATGCAGGAACGAGAACAGTAGGCACACGGCAACCGACCGGACCTCGTGCCGCGTCAGCGCGCGCAGCGTGTCGCGCAACGCCGCCTCGTCGAGCTCACGCAGGACATGCCCGTGCGCATCGACGCGCTCCCGCACCTCGCCCGTCAGGCTTTCTGGGACCAGCAGGGCGGGCTTGTCGTACATCACGTCGAAGATGGCCGGACCGTAGGGCCGCGCCTGCTCGCCCACTTCGTAGATGCCGCGAAAGCCCTCGGTGACGAGCAGCGCCGTCTTGACGCCCTTTCCCTCGAGCAAGGCGTTGGTCCCGACCGTCGTGCCGTGACAGAAATAGCCGACGTCTTCGGGGGCGATCCCGCGCGCGAGCAGCCCCTCGATGCCCTCGATGATGGCGCGCGAGGGATCGTCCGGCGTCGACGGCACCTTGGTGATCGAGACCTCGCCGCTCTCCTCGTCGAGATAGACGAAGTCCGAAAACGTTCCCCCGGTATCGACGGTTACGCGGTGGCGTCCCATGGTCTGTGGTTGTCCTGCGGATGAGGCGCGGGCTACTTGTCGAGTTTGATGTGGTGCGTGCGGACGACCTCGCCCCAGCGGTCGATTTCCTCTTTGAGGTAGCGCGCGAATTCCTCCGGCGAGCTCGGCCATGGCGTCACGCCGGAATTCCCGAGCTTCTGGCGCAACTCCGCATCGTTGAGCGCGGTGGTCATCGCGGCGTTCAGCTTGCGGATGATGTCAGGCGGCGTCCTGGCCGGTGCGAGCACGCCCGCCCAGTTGTCGCCCACCACGCCGGCGAATCCCTGCTCGACGAAGGTCGGAACGTCGGGAAAAATCTCCGAACGCTCCTTGGATGTCGCCGCGAGCGGCTTGAGCTTGCCCGCGCGCACCTGCGAGAGGATCGTCGGCACGTCTCCGAACAGGGCATCGAGCTGCCCGCCCAGGATGTCGGTCACCGCCTGGGACGCTCCTCGATAAGGCACCGCCTGGAATTTCACCCCCGCCGCGGCCTGATAGAGCTCAAGCCCGAGATGCGAGATCGCGCCTATGCCGGTGATGGCGACCGTGATGTGTCCAGGCTGTGCCTTGGCAAGCGCCGCGAGCTCCTTGGCGGAGTTCGCCTTGAAGGACGAACTGACGACCAGCATCGTAGAGTTGCGCACCGCCAGACCGACCGGCACGAAGTCTTTGACCGGGTCGTACGGCAGATCCGCCCGCAAGGCCGGATTGACCGCGACCGCCCCGACCGTGGTGAAAAACAGGGTGTAGCCGTCCGGATCCGCCTTGGCGACATATTCCGCCGCGATTGCCCCGTTGGCGCCGGGCTTGTTCTCGACGATGACCGGCTGGCCGAGCACCGTGCGCAGCTTGTCGGCGAGCAGGCGCGCCGAGAAATCGGTCGTGCCGCCGGCCGTGAAGGCGACGATGAGGCGAACCGGCCGCGACGGATAATCTTCCGCCGCCGCACGTCCGCTCCCGGCAAGCCCGAGAATGAACACCAGCGCCAACAGGCGCAGCCCCAGCTTCATCCCATCCTCCCTCCCGGTGACGTGGCGCCGGACAGACTCTTTTTGTTCAGCTCGGGTTACGGCCGCACAGCAGCGGGTGCGACCAGCCATCCGAGGTCCCGATACGCGGCAAGCGCTCCAGGATGCAACGCGACGCCACCGAACTCGAGCGCCGCGGCACCTGCCGTGCGGAGCGGTGCGAGCAGGTCGCCGAGACCCTGGAACAACGGATTGAGACGCGGCAGGTCGTCGGCGCCAGTGGCGACCGCGCGCGCGACCGCGGCAACGACGTCGTCCGCCACGCGCGCATGCGTCACCAGGACATTCACCACGCCGACCTGCCCGAGGTCCGTCGTCAGTCCCGGAACCGAACCTCTGCGCATCATGCTCAGCCGATAGAAGGAAACCGCGCGCAGCACCGTATCGAGCTCGCCGGGACCAAACGGAAGAACACGCACCGCAATGCGCCCGCAGAGCGCCGTCATGATCTTGTTGGGGATCGGACACTGGAACTGCGCGTCGACGTCGCCTGCAACGAGCGCATCGGCGCCTTCGGCGAAGTCGAGATAGACGGGCGAGAAATCGGAGAAGCTCATGCCCAGTGCGCCGAAAATCGTATGAGCGTGCTGGACCATTCCGCTGCGGGCAGCCCCCAGAGCGATCCGCTTGCCGCGCAGGTCGGCGACCGACCGCAGGCTGGAGTCGGAGCGGGCAATGAAGAACAGCGGCCCCGAGTTCATCGGCGCCACCATGCGCAGGTCGATCGGATGCGTGAACGGCGGCTCGCCGGCCTTGGCGCGGCCGATCCAGTTCGCCGCCATGAATCCGAACTCCAGGTCCCCGCGATGCAACCGGTTGGCGTTCTCGATGCTGGCATGTTCCGACGAGCAGACTTCGATCTCGCCGAGTTCGTGGCGGCGATCGAGCAGGCTCTTGAGCGCCAGTCCCTGGGTCAGGAAAGTGCTGTCGGGTTCGGCCGTCCCGATGCGAACCGGCGCGCGATCCACTGTCGTCACCATGTGCGGGCTGCTGATCCGGCCATCAGGGCTCACTTGAGGAGATAGCCGAAGCGCTGCCGCGCGAGGCGGCGGATCTCCGGCGGCGGAGCGTTCACCTTGGGAAACTTGTCGCGCCAATGCCACGGCCGGCAGGCATCGATGATCGCCCGGCTGTTGGTGAAATCTCCCTTCGCCCGGCGCTCCGGCTCGATGCGCGGATCGAGCGGCGTGCTCCAGGCATTGGTGATGATGTCGATCGACGTTGCCGGGTCGGAGCGCGTCAGCATCGCCCAGATCACCTCTTCGAGGTTGGACACGTCGATGTCGTCGTCGACCACAATCACATAGCGTCCCGCATAGGCGCCGACATGGCACATGCTGGCGATGTGGCCGGCTTGCTTGGCGTGCCCAGGATAGCGTTGCTTGATGGCCACCGCGAGCAGGAGTCGCGCGGTGCCGATCTCGTGCGCCCAGGCGGCCGTGACGTCGGGAACCCCGGCCTTGGTGACGTTATCGCGCAACAGCGCCGAACGCGTCACCGCGCGATAGCGGGCAATCTCGTCGGGGGGCCGCTGCGGCGCGCAGCCGAGCAGGATCGGATCGTTGCGATAGTAGATCGCCTTGATGTCCATCACCGGCTCGTTACGCACATCGCTGGCGTAATAGCCCATCCATTCGCCGAACGGACCTTCCGGCCGCACATTGCCCGGCTGGACGAAGCCCTCGATGACGATTTCCGCATTGGCGGGGAACGGCAAGCCGGTGACCGGCCCCTCGATGACCTCGACCGGCTTGCCGCGGATCCCGCCGATCACGTCGTACTCGCAGACGCCGTACGGCACTTCGCTCGAGGCCATGAGAAACGACATCGGATCGCAGCCGACCACGATGGCCACCGGCATCGGTTCGTTGCGCGCCTGGTATTTGTCGCGCTGGATGCGGCCGTGCTTGCCGGGCGAGATATAGAAACCGACCGACTTCTCGTCGTGGATCATCACCCGGTAGGTGCCGCAGTTCACCCAGCCTTCGTCCGGGTCGCGGGTGACATTGAAGCTGCCCGTTCCGATGTAGCGGCCGCCGTCGTTCTCGTGCCACTTCGGCGTCGGGAACTTCGTCACGTCGACGTCATCGCCCTGCATGACGTTTTCGAGCACCGGGCCATCGGTCACGAACTTGGGCGGGATGTGCTTCAGGTCCGCCATGTAGTGGGCGCGGAACGCTTCGCTCAGGTCGAGCTTCGACATGTCCGCCGGGAAGCCGAGCGTCATGCGCTGCCGCTGCCCGCCAAAGAAGTTCACGCACAAGCGGCTGCCCGGCAGCGCGCCGGGGATATCTTCGAAGATGACGCAGGGCGCGTTCTCGTCGTGCAGAAT
>CAYVBN010000701.1:0-13478 GCA_964449645.1 uncultured Hyphomicrobiales bacterium | reverse complement strand
GGCGGAATTGGTAGACGCGCCTGACTCAAAATCAGGTGGCCGCAAGGTCGTGCTGGTTCGAGTCCGGCCAGGGGCACCAGCCGTTGCTTTCGAAAAATCAGGTATTGTCGGAGCGAGTGCCCCTCCTCGGCAGTCGCAGGTCCACCTTCGATTCGATCCTCGACGAGAGGTGACGCGAACCTGCGCACCGTTGTCTGCCGTTGGAGCCAGCGCATTCATATCGCGCGTTCGTCGGAAATCCGTGCGCTCATTGCAACGAGCGTCCAATGTTCGCCCCGACGATGCCGATCATGCCAGCTATCGAAGCATCCTGGTTGGTCCGCAGAATTGGTTGGTTCGCAGAATTGGCCGCGGGCAATGGTCATGCCTAGTTCATCGAAGAGAGCGGAATTGCCCGCATATTCCGGCGTGATGGCCCGTCAAGCTTCGGGAATTGACGCCGGCGAAGCGAATGCCACGCAAACTCTCGCAGGAACCATCCAACTCGCTGCCGGGATCAAATCTATTCCATTCTTTCGGCATGTTCAGTAAGCACGCCCCACGGAAAAGCCGATGAATGTTCGAAGCTGACCGGACAGAGGACGCGAGAATATACCGATGGACAAAGTGCTCGCCGTAATTCCTTCAGCACCAGGCGGCCCCGCCGTTCTCAAGCTGGTCGAGCGGCCACTCCCGCAAGCCGGTCCCGGACAAGTCCTCATCCGTGTGGCCTACGCCGGCATCAATCGCCATGATGCAGGGCAGCGGACACGAGGGGTACCGCCAGCGGGCGCTACGGACGTGCTCGGCCTCGAGGTTTCGGGCGAAATCATCGCAGTCGGTGACGGCGTCTCAAGGGATCGCCTCGGTGAACACATCTGCGCACTGGTCAATGGTGGCGGCTATGCCACGCATTGTCTCGCCGAATCGGGATTGGCGCTGCCGCAGCCTTCGGGCCTCGATCAGAAACAGTCCGCCGCAATCCCGGAAGCCCTCTTTACGGCATGGTTCAACCTCGTCGAGCTCGGCAGTCTACAAGCCGGAAGCTGGGTCCTGGTGCACGGCGGGGCTGGTGGTGTCGGCTCGTTCGCGATCCAGATAAGCAAGGCGCTCGGTTGCAAGGTCATAGTGACTGCCTCCAACGGGGAGAAATGCGATGCGTGTCGGCGGCTCGGCGCCGATGTCGCAGTCAACTACAAGCAGGACGATTTCGTTGAGGCCGCTGGCGACGCCACCGGCGGCGCCGGGGTACAGGTCATCCTCGACATCGCGGGCGGCCTTTATGCAGAGCGCAATTTGCGCGCCTTGGCTCCCGACGGATATGTCGTCCACCTCTCGTCGGGTGCAGGCGCCAATTATTCAGCGCCATTGTCGCTCATCATGGCCAAGCGCGCCCGCATCACCGGCTCGCTCCTCCGCCCGCTCCCACTCCGCACAAAACTGGCGATCGCCGCCAAGCTGCAGTCTGAACTATGGCCACGGCTTGGTAGAGACATCATTCCGCTGATCGACTCGGTCTTCGACCTACAGGATGTGGTAAAGGCGCACCAGCGCCTCGAAGCCAATTTGCATACCGGCAAAATTTTGCTCAGCGCGCGCTAGCAATCCCGCCGATCTCAATCCCTCAGCCGCGTCAATCTCGCCCGCTCCGCAGGAGCGCGGCGTCACTGACCGTGCGCACTTTTTGCGTCGGGAATTTCGTTCAACGGAACGGTATCTCCCTCGACGAGTACACCTGCTGTGATTTGTCGCGATTGACTTAGGTGAGAGAACACGGAATCATTTCGTCCAGCAGAATTTATGTTCCGTTATGAAGAACGCCGAACGCAACCCTGTATCCAAGTGCTTCGCCTTGCTGCGCTGGATGACCGACGAGAGGGTCAGCAGCATCGGCGTGCGCACGGTCTCGAAAGCTCTGGGAGTCGCCCCGAGCAGCGCCCACCGCGTGATCTCGACGCTCGTCGAGGAAGGCTTTCTTCAGCGCAGCGAGGATGGCGTGAACTATGTGCTTGGGTTGGAGGCAGTGAGGCTGGCGCACAAAATCGCCGATCAACTGCCCATCCGTCGGGTCGCGCTTCCGCACATGCGCCAGCTCGTCGCCACCTGCAACGAGGCCGCGTTCTTATCGCTCTACAATCACGACCGGCGGATGATCATGGCGATCGAGGGCGTGGAGACCGATCACGCGCTCCGTTACGTCGTCGAATTGCACAAATGGAAGCCAGTGCACGTCGCCGCCGCAGGCTGGGCCATTATGGCGTTCCTGCCTGCCGCAGAACGCCGCGACATCATCACACAGACCGGCCTTGCTCCGTTGACCGAGCAATCGGTCACCGACCCGCAGATCCTGGAACAGGAACTCGGGAAGGTGCGCCGCCGCGGCTACTCGCTCACACGCGGTCAGCGAATTCCAGGCGCCGTGGGACTTGCGGCACCGCTCTTCGGACCGTCCGGCACAGTCATTGGGGCAATCGGACTGTCGATGCCGGAGCAACGTTTCGTGCCGTCGCGCGAAAGCTGGATGGCCTACCTGGTAATGGAATGCACCAACAAGATCACCAAAGAAACCGGCGGCGATGTTCCACCGGGCGATGAGGAAGAACCCATGGAGGATGCGATGAGCCAGAAATCTGCGGACCCCGCCCTGGGCAACGCCTGCTGATGACCGCGACTGTTTTGGCGGCGAAGCACGCGACGATGGCGCGCGCTGAAAAAGCCCTTGAGATCACGAATCTCCGCAAGGCTTATCTGGCGCGCACTGGTCGCGTCTTGCAGGCAGTGAGCTCGTTCTCGCTCACGATCGCCCGCGGTGAGCGCGTCGCCATTCTGGGCCCGAGTGGCTGCGGCAAGAGCACGGTGCTGCGGATTCTATCTGGGCTCGACCCGCAGTTTGGCGGCGAGATCGTCTGGACGGGCGAGGAGCAAGCGTCGAACGGCATGCGGTTGAAATCGGCGACCGTGTTCCAAGGCGACTCGACCTTTCCGTGGATGAAGGTCCGCGACAATCTCGCGGTCGGCCTGTCGGGGCTGAGGCTGGATAAGGCCACAGCGAACGCGCGCATTCGTCGCTATCAGGCACTGGTGGGGCTCGCGGATTTCGGCTCGGCCTATTCGCACGAACTGTCGGGCGGCATGCGTCAGCGGGTAGCAATTGCGCGGGCCTTGGTCACCGAGCCTTTGTTGCTTCTGATGGACGAGCCGCTCGCGGCGCTCGACGCCCAGACCCGTCTCGTCATGCAGAAAGAGCTTCATTGGATCTGGAAGCAGACCAATTCGACCGTTGTGTACGTGACGCACGACATCGAAGAGGCCATCAGCCTTGCCGATCGTCTCGTGATCATGACGGCACGCCCGGGCCGCGTCAAAGCTGTACTGAATGTACCGTTCGACAGCGATGTCGAGCCGTTCGAACGCAGACGCTCACCGGCGTTCGGCGAGTTGCAGGCGCGGATCTGGACCATGGTCGCCGAGGAAGTCGGCGAATCGCTCAACGCGGCGGGATCTCAGTGATGAGCACCCAGGCAATACTCGATATCTCTCACGAGTCGGAAGACGAGAAGCTCGTCAACGAGACACTGCGCCTGCGCCGCAATAAGCGCATCCAGAGCGTCGTTCTGGGATTCGGCTTTCCCCTCTTGCTGCTGGTGCTGTGGGAAAGCGCAGCTCACATGGGCTTGATCGATAGGCGTTTCTTTCCCGCGCCGACGACGATCGTCACCTCGATCGTCTCCATCTTGAGCAATGCCGACGAACGAGTGACCCTTCTCGGGCACATCGCCAGCACCTTCGGACGCCTTCTGGTCGGCTACGGCCTGGGCGCCACCGCGGGCGTTACGCTCGGCTTGATCATGGGCCTCAACGAGCCGACCAGACAAGCCGTCGCGCCGCTCCTCTACGGCATGTTCCCGATGCCCAAAATCGCCATCTACCCGCTGATGATCGTGATCTTCGGCATCGGCAATGCGAGTTCCGCGGCGCTCGTAACCGCCGGCGTCTTCTTCATGACCTGCATCAACACGCTGAGCGGAATCCTCTACACGAACCAGATCTACCATGACGTGGCGAACGTCTTCCGCATGCCGCCACTGACGCGCTGGTTCAGAGTGTTCATTCCAGCGGCGATGCCGGCCATCGTCACCGGGCTGCGTCTCGGGCTCGGGCAGGCTCTCATCCTCGTCATATCCGCCGAGTTCGTGTCAGCCGACACCGGCATCGGCCGGTTCATCTGGGATGCTTGGCAGGTGCTCGACATTCCACGGATGTTCATGGGCCTCAGCATCGTGCTGGTCTCCGGTGCCATCGCGGCCCTGTTGGGCAATCTCGCCGAACGCCATCTGATCCCCTGGAAGCAAGTGTAACGACAGTCATGCGCTTTTCCCTCAGTCACGGGCGCGCCCTGGGATATCGCACGCGCGGAGTTGGGCCGGTCATCGCATTCCTGCATCCGGTCGGTCTCGACGGCCATTTTTGGGATGCCGTCACGGACCGGCTCATCGCCTCGTATCGCGTGATCGCGATTGATCTGCCGGGACATGGCGAGAGCGACGTGCCGTCGAAGGCGCTCTCGCTCGACGATATGGCGCGGGATGTCGCCGAGCTTCTGAAGGCGCTCGCCCCGGCCGGGGCTGTTCTATGCGGGTGCTCATTGGGCGGCATGGTTGCGCAAGGCGTCGCACTGCTGGCGCCTCAACATCTGCGCGGGTTGATCCTGTCCAATGCGAGCCACGACCGCGAGGAATCCGCGCGGAAGCTTCTTCGCCAGCGCGCGGACAAGGCGCTGCCCGGAATGCCGGCCGTACACGATGAGACCATCGAACGCTGGTTCAGCGCCGATTTCCGTGCGCGTCGGCCCGACGTCGTCGAGGTCACCAGCCGCACTTTGCTGGCAGCCGATCCGGTGGTTCACGCGTGGTCATGGCACGCCATCGCCGAACTGTCCTATGGGCAGAGACTCACCGCCGTGCAGGTACCGACGCTGGCCCTCACAGGGTCGGACGACAAGTCGGTCTCACGCACTGCATTCGACAATTTGACCGCCGTGCTGCCGGTGGTGCGGACGCACGTGTTCGACGGGGTCGGACACCTGCCTCCTTTGGAAGTGCCGGACGACTACGCACGGGTCGTTTCGGAATTCGCCCGATCGCTCGGCTGACGTCTGTGGGAGAACACGAATGAGAAGGGACATGAACATCGCGGTCATCGGCGCCGGCATGGGCGGGCTTGCCGCGGCCGCGACCTTGCGGCGAGTCGGGATTGACGTGACCGTGTACGAGCAGGCGGCGAAGTTCACGCGACTCGGCGCCGGCATTCAGCAGGGCCCGAATGCCGTAAAGGTGCATCGCCGCTTGGGGTTGGAAGAGCGGCTGCGTGCGGTGTCCTTCCGCCCCCGCCTGACCTTCTACAAGGACAGCGCCACTGGAGCGCTGATGTGGGAGAAGATGCAGGGCGACTATTTCGAGGACCGCTACGGCGCGCCTCATCTCCTGCTCCATCGCGCCGACCTGCACGAAGCACTCGCCTCTATCGTTCCCGACGAGGTGATCAAACGCGGCAAAAAACTCGCCGGCATCACTCAGGATCCGGACGGCGTCGATCTAGCCTTCGCGGACGGCACCACAGCGCGAGCCGATGCTGTGATCGGCGCCGATGGCGTCCACTCAATCGTGCGCGAATGGATGCTCGGTGTTGACAAGCCGCGCTTCACCGGTCGCGTCGCCTATCGCACCACGTTTCCGGCGAAGCTGCTCAACGGATTGCAAATCGACGAGTGCACAAAGTGGATGGCGGCCGACCGGCATATCGTTATCTACTACATCAATCCGCAGCACAGCGAAGTCTACTTCGTGACGAGCACTCCGGAGCCAGACTTCAATGTCGAATCATGGTCCAGCAAGGGCGACATTGACGAACTGCGGGCGCTCTACAGGGACTTCCACCCGCAGGTCAGGGCCGTACTGGCAGCCTGTCCCGAAGCGCACAAATGGGCTCTGGTCGAGCGCGATCCGCTGCCGCGATGGACGCAGGGGCGCGTGGCGCTGCTCGGCGACGCCTGCCATCCGATGACGCCGTATCTCGCGCAAGGCGCGGGTACAGCGATCGAGGATGCGGCCGTTCTCTCCCGCTGTTTGCAGGGAGTCGGCATCGACGGCATCGCGGATGCGCTGAAGGTCTACGAGATTAATCGTCTGCCGCGCACCGCGCGTATTCAGACCATGTCGAGCACCAATGACATCAACCAGTTCCGCGACGCACAGGATTTCGTCAACGGCTACGACGCCTGGGACGTGCCCCTCGAGCAAGCGATGGCGCTTGCCGCGCGCTAATCCCCTCAACAGTTACGCATGGAGCAGCCAATGAAGACGATCCGCAACGTCGAAGGCGTCAGCCGACGCGCCGTACTCGGCGCAGGCGCGGCCACGGCCGTTACGTTCATGCTGCCGGCGACCGCGCGCGCCACGGAGACCGTGCGCTTTGCATCGGTCGGCGGCCTCACCGACGCTGGACTCTACCTTGCTGATGAGTTCGGCTACTTCAATGAAGAGGGAATTACGCTCGAAGTGAAACGGATGAGCAATGCTCCCGCACTGGTGACGGCGCTCGCCACCAATCAACTCGACGTCGCCGGAATTGCCGTTACGCCCGCCCTCTTCACCTCGGCCGAACAGGGCATCAAGCTGCGTATTGTCGGCGATAAGCAGAGCTACCGTCCTGGCTTCGCCGCCACGCGCGTGGTCGTCCGCAGCAGCATCGCCAAAGCCACACCGGCGGAAACCGCCAAGATCCTGCCCGGCAAGACCATCGCGGTCAGCGCGCGGGCATCGTCCTCGTTTTACAATGCAATTCAGATTCTGAATCTGCACGGCGTCGACATCAAGCAGATGACGGTCAAGGAATTGGCCTTCCCGGCGATGCTGGCGGCGCTGACAAGCGGCGCGATCGACGCCGCGTACATCATCGAGCCCTATCTCTCCCGCGTCCTGCACGACAAGATCGCGGTTGAATTCGGCAACGCCGTCGAGGTATCGGGCGCCAAGGGCAGTATCGCCGTCCCCCTTGTTTACAGCGAGGATTTCTGCGCCAAACGCGACGTCGCCCAATCATTCATGAATGCCTACATTCGCGGTGTGCGCGCCTACAACGACGCGTTTCTGCATGGCAAAGACAAGGACAAAATACAGGAGATCATGGCCCGTCGCGCGGGGGTGAGCATCGATGTCATCCGCAACACCTATCCGGCGGGACTCGACCCGAACCAGGACATCGATCTCGACAGCATCCGCGATATGTACAAGTTCTTCCTCGACAACAAGTTCATCACTGCCGGCGCGCATCTGGACAAGCTCGTCGACCTGAGCTTCGCCAAGGCGGCCGTACAGAAATACGGTCGCTATCAATAATTCTGTAAGTCCGTCGGCCGCCAGTTTCGCGGCGACTGAGTACAGTCCACACGCCCCTCCGCGTACCCACAGGAATATCCATGCACGCGCAAGCCTTCATGACTGGAACACTCGAGTATCTTCGCCGGCCTCTCGTGACCAACATCAGAAAGGGCATGAAAGTCCTGGTTATTTCGGATACGGCTCACGACCCGCGCGTCTGGCAGGCGATCATGAGCATTCTGTCGGAGCTTGGCGCAGAAGTGACCTTGGCGTTGTTCGACCCTCGCCCGGCCGACTACTATGATCCACCCAAAGCAGTCGCCGAGGCTATGAAAACGGTGGACTGCAATATCCTCGTTGCCTCCACGGGCATGCTGCACGCCCCCGCCAACATGGCAGCCATGGATGCCGGCGTTCCGGTCATCTGTATGGATGGCGGCATGACGCTGGAGATGTTCCAGTCCGGTGCCGTGACCGAAAACCAGAAAGAGATGCTGACGCGGCAATACTACGTCGCCGTCAACATCTTCGGCAAGAACGCGAAGACCTGCCGAGTGACGTCGAGATTTGGTTGCGACTTCACTTATTCGGTTGAGGGCCGCATCTTCATCCCAAATCCGCCCGGCGATGACTTCGTGCCTTATCAGATCCGCAATTTCGGGAAGGACTCAAATCGTAAATCGAACATGCTGCGGTTTCTCTACCCCAACGGCGAATACAATGTTCCGCCAGTGGAAGGCACGGGCAACGGCAAGCTGGTGATCGACCTTTGCATGCACCAACTCGGCCGCCTGTCGAGCCCCATCGAGCTGACGGTGGTCGATGGCCGCATCACCAAGATCGACGGCGGGGCCGACGCTCATGCGCTGCGTAGCTATCTGGAAGCCTACGGCGACGAGAACGCCTATGTCTGCCCCGCGGAAGCTTCCGTCGGCATCAACTCCAAGGCGCTGATCCGCGGCGTCCAGCGCGAAGACAAGAATATCCTCGGCAGCATGCATTTCGGCCTGGGGACGAATATCGACGTCGGCGGCTCGGTGCTGTCGAATATCCACATGGACGGCGTCATTCTGGAGCCGACGCTCTATGTCGACGGCGACAAGCGAATCGAGCACGGCCGCTTCTTGCGGCCTGTCGACAGTCTGATGTGATCGTCCCAGACGCGGCTTAGCCAGTTCGCATGGAAAGTCAGGTCGGGGCGGCGTTTCCGCCGCTTTGACCGACCGTGCCCTGCAAGTGGCCGCTCAAACGAGCGTCGGCAGAAAGGCCCGCCCGTATATCGGCAGGTTTCAGACCGTTGCCGTCCGATCTGGAGCACGAAGACATACAAGCGGAGAACTTGTCACCTCGGAAGGTATTTTCCTGACCGACCGCCGGCAAAGCCTGCCGACCGTGCTTACCAAATGCCGTCTTTCTCCGGCCGCGCTGACCCGATAGGGTCGACCTTTCGAGACGCTGGCGCGTTGGTCCCGAAAGAGGTGCGATGGCGACGCTCGTTCTGCTCGATCTGATGGGCGGGGTGGCCCTGCTGCTGTGGGGCCTGCACATGGTCCAGAGCGGCATTCTTCGCGCTTTCGGCGCGGAGTTGCGGCGGCTGTTGTCGGTCGCCACCGGCAACCGCTTCGCGGCGTTCGCCGCGGGTCTCGGCCTCACGGCCCTGCTTCAAAGCAGCACCGCGACGGGATTGATGACGGCGTCGTTCGCCGCCGACGGACTCGTCGGGCTCGTCCCGGCGCTCGCGATTATGCTGGGCGCGAACGTCGGAACCACGCTCATCGTACAGGTCCTCTCGTTCAACGTAGCGGCGGCCGCGCCGGTATTGCTGATCATCGGTCTCGTCGGGTTCCGCAGCGGCCCGCGCAGCCGCCTCAAGGACCTCGGGCGGGTCTCGATCGGCCTCGGCCTGATCCTGCTCGCGCTCCACATCCTGATCGACACGCTCGCCCCGGCCGAGAACGCACCGGTGGTGCGGATGCTGCTGCGGTCCATCACCGGCGATCCGGTGCTCTGCATCGTGATCGCCGCGGCGCTCACCTGGGCGGCGCATTCGAGCGTGGCGACCGTGCTTCTGGTCATGTCGCTCGCCTATTCGCATTTCGTGACGCCCGCGGCCGCGCTGGCGCTCGTGCTTGGCGCCAACCTCGGAAGCGCGGTCAATCCGGTTCTCGAGGGCGCGCGGCGCGACGATCCGACGAGCTATCGGCTACCGGTCGGCAACCTGCTCAATCGGCTGGTCGGCATCGTGATCGTCACGCCCTTCCTGCATCCCATCGCGGATGCGTTCACGCTCGTGCAGCCCGACGCGGCGAAGATGACGGCGCAGTTCCACATTGCCTTCAATGTCGCCCTGGCGCTCGCCTTCATCGGCGTGCTCGACCCGCTCGCCCGAATCCTGATGAGGCTGTTTCCGGCGCCGCGGCGCGGACGCGATCCCTCGGCCCCGCGCCATCTCAGCGATGCCGCACTCGACACGCCCTCGCTCGCGCTCGCCGACGCCGCCCGCGAGACGCTCCGCATGGGCGATATCGTCGAGGCGATGCTGCAGCAGGTCATGACCGGCCTGATGACCAACGATCGCGCGCTCGCCGCCGAGGTCTCGCGCATGGACGATACCGTCGACCGGCTCGACGAAGCGATCAAGCTCTATGTCACGAAGCTCACGCGCGGCAGCCTCGATGAGCGCGAGGGGCGCCGCGCCATGGAGATCATCGCCTTCGCGATCAACCTCGAGCACGTCGGCGACATCATCGACAAGAACCTGAGCGAACTGGCTGCCAAGAAGAGCCGGCGCAAGCTCGAATTCTCGAGCGAAGGAGCGGCGGAGCTCGCGGCCTTCCACCAGCGCATCCTGCGCAGCCTCAGGATGGCGTTCGGCGTCTTCATGTCGGGCGACGTTGGGGACGCGCGCAAGCTGATCGCCGAGAAAGCGGAATTGCGCAATGCCGAGCTGGCAGCGACGGAGCGCCATCTCGACCGCCTGCGCGAAGGTCTGCCGGCCACGATCGAAACGACTTCGCTGCATCTCGACGTGCTGCGCGACCTGCGGCGCATCCATTCGCACATCTGCTCGGTCGCCTATTCGGTGCTCGAGGCGGCCGGGGAGAGCGTGACGGCGGCGGAGAGCGAATCGTCCCACCTGCACGCGGGCGATCCGAAGCCCGTCGCGCACTGACGTTTCCTCTGGTTCGCCGCCGACCGATCCGCCACCGCGTTCGTGACCGGCGGATGCGCAGCGCCTGCCGCGCCCCTCTTCATCGAGGAAAAACGCGCTATTTCGACTCGCCCGGAATGTCCGTCTGCTCGCCCAGCGTGTCGCGCAGGTAGAGCTTCTTGGTGAGGACGAAGAGGATGACCGCGATCGGCGCCGCGAACACGATGGCGATCGGCCCGAACAGAAAGCTGATCGCCACGATGCCCAGCAGAATCACGGCCGGCGGGATGAACAGCATCCTGCGCTGCATCAGCGGGACGATTAGATTCCCCTCGGTCTGATGGATGATGATGTAGGCGGCGAGCGTCCACAGCGTGGCGTCGAGCCCCTGGGTCGCGGCCACCAGAAGGGCCGGGATCGCCGCCAGAATCGGCCCGAGATAGGGAATGAACTCGGTGACGCCGGCGATGATTCCGAGCGCCAAGGGCGACGGCAATCCGATCATCCACACCGCGAACGTCGACAGTAGCCCGATCACGACCATCTGGATCAGTTGCGCGAGCAGCCACAGCCGCAGCGCGCTCGAGACATCGTCGATCGTCTCGACCGCATTCGCGCGCCAGCGCGGCGGAAACAGCTCGACCAGCCCTTCGCGATAGAGTCGCGGCTGCGCCGCCAGATAGAGCCCGGTCACCACCGTCACGACGACCGCTTCGAGGAAGCTCGTGCTCAGGCTGAAGACCTTGGTCAGCACGTCGGAAATCGAGACGTTTCCGAATTGCGTGTGCGACAGGAGCGTCTGGCCGAATTCAGTGCTCTGGAGTTGGGCGCTCAGCGACTTCTGCGCCTGGCTGGCCCGCTGGATGACCTCCTGGAACTCCGCCGCGAGCTGAGTGCCGAACAGATAGCCGGCGCCGCCGATGATCGCGACCACCAGGAGGCCCGAGACGATCAGGGCCCATCCGCGGCGCATCCCAAGCCAGCGGATGAACGGCTCCGCCCCGAGCTGCAGCAGGGCCGCGAGGATGATGGCGCCCACCGCCATCAGGATGACGTTGAACAGATACCAGACGAGCACCGGCACGAGCGCGATCGCGACGAAGATGGCCGCTCGCTTCGCGAACTCGGCGGTGCTGATCGCCATGATGATCTTTCTTGGGATGCGCGGCGCCCGGTGGCCGTTCGAGACGGGGTGCTGCTCCGGTCGATTAACAATCCGTGGCGCGGGCGGTTCCACGCCGGAAGGCCCGTTTGGGGCCCGTCGAGCAAGGGGATTGGCCGCATCGAGCAAACCGTCTGCGCGGAGACCCGCCCGGCTACATCATTGTGATGCCGCGTGAGATGGACGAGCGGCCGCGCGATTCCTAACTACGGCGGGACGGGTGACGTCGCGGCGAACGGTGGCGGATATTTCCGCCGCGCCGATCCGCCGATCGACGGCCCGGCCCGCAATGCCGACAGAGATTCCCCAATGGCGATGAACTGGCGTGTGCTCGACCTCAATCTGCTCGTCGCGTTCGACGCGGTGATGCAGGAGCGCAGCGTGAAGCGCGCGGCCGCACGCGTGGGCCTCAGCCAGCCGGCCCTCAGCCACGCGCTCACCCGCCTCCGCCACATGTTGAAGGACGATCTGTTCATCCGCACGCCACAGGGCATGGTCCCGACGCCGCGCGCCGAAGAGCTGGCGCTGCCGGTACGGCATGCCCTCGACGAGCTGCAGCTCTCACTCGAGAGCAGCGACTTCGATCCGGCGACGGCGACGCGGACCTTCCGCATCACGGTGGACAACTACGCCGCCCTGGTGCTGGCCGGACCGATCGTCACCCGCGCGGCCGAGCTTGCGCCCGGCGTCACGCTGGACATCCGTCCGACCGGCACGGTCGACGTCGTTGATCTCATCGACAAGGGCGAATTCGATCTCGCCATCGGACCGCATACGGAAGCGGGCGAGCGATTTTCGGTCACGTGTCTGCTCGAGGACGAGTTCGCGGTGCTGCTGCGCCGCGGTCACCCGGCGGTCGAGAACGGCGCGCTGTCGCTCGCGAGTCTCGCCGCGCTTCCCCATCTCGAGATCTCCTCGAGCGGCGACGATCTGAGCTTCATCGACCGTGGGCTCGCCGAGCACGGCCTCTCGCACCGCGTCGCGCTGCGCGCGCCCTATCTCTCCTCCGCGCCCATTCTGGCGAGCTCGCACATGGTTGCGGTCGTGCGTCGGCGCGCCGCCCAAGCGTTCGCCTGCGCGCATGCGCTTGCCATGAGGAACCTGCCCTTTCCGTCGCCGACGATCCCCACCACGATGCTCTGGCACCGGCGTTTCGACGCCCAGCCGGGACATCGCTGGCTGCGCGAGACCGTGGCGGCAGTCGGCCGCGAACTGGCCCAACGCTAATTCATTCCGGACATTTCGACGTGCACACAATGCATTGGCTGCATTGATGCACTGCACCTAACTCCTGTGTGCAGCGCAATAGCTGCATCGATCACATCCGGCGGAGGCCGGGATGATCGACCCCCCAATGAAGATCAAGCCTGCATGGAGACCATCCGGTCTCCCACGAAGGAGAAAATCCATGTCCAGGATCGCATCACTGACCATGCTGACGACCGCAGCCGCGCTTGTTTTCGGTTCGGCGTCCGGCGCATTGGCGGCTTCACGTAGTGATCACGTGCGCGCGACGCATCACGCGCGGATCATCGAGCGCTCCGCCCCGGTCTACAACAGCTACGAGGGCTTCGGCTACGAAGGCGTCTCGCCTTATGCCGCCGCGCCGCGTGACTTCTACGACCACGCGAAGGGCGACATCGCCGACGACTGAGGCGAACAGCCACCTGTTCGTTCACGAGACACGGCCGGCCAGTCGCCGGCCGTGTTTCTGCCAGGACCCCTCTGCCCCGAAACCGCTCCCTGCGCGTCAGTGGCACACAGTTTCAGCGGCACATATTCAGCGGCACATGGCTTTGGTGACGAA
>CAYVBN010000700.1:0-10478 GCA_964449645.1 uncultured Hyphomicrobiales bacterium | reverse complement strand
CATGGCGGCGGCTACGTGCCCTATCAGATCGGCCGCTTCGAGTGCGCGCACCGGCATCGCGCTCCGGCGCGCGCCGGCACGTCGACCTCGCCACGCGACCTGCTGCGCCGGTTCTACTTCGACGCCCTGACGCACGATCCGAAATCGCTGCGGTTTCTGATCGAGCAGGTGGGCGCCGACCGCATCACCATCGGCTCCGACAACCCGTTCGACATGGGCTATCGGGACCCGCTCGGCGAGCTCGAGCGGGTCCCGGGGCTGACGGCGGACGAACGGGAGCAGATCTGCTGCCGCACCGCGCAGCGCCTCCTGGGCGAAGGCTGAACTCCCCGCATGAGCGGCCGCTGCGCGGCTGCGCCGGAATCGGCATCCCGCTTTCGCTCTTTAATTTGAGCATGATCTTTTCCAAAAACCGGTGCCCACTTTTCGGGGATCATGCTCTATGACGCGAGCTTCACCGGCACCTTGAGGTAGTGAACGCCGTCCGCATCGGCAGGCGGAAACTTGCCGGCGCGGATGTTGACCTGGATCGACGGCAACAGCAGCAGCGGCGTTGCGAGCTTCGCGTCGCGGGCGGTGCGCATCGCCACGAAGTCGTCCTCGCTCACGCCCTCATGGACGTGCACGTTGCGGGCCTTCTCTTCGCCGACGGTCGTCTCCCAGGCGTAGTTGTCGCGGCCCGGCGCCTTGTAGTCGTGACAGATGAAAAGGCGCGTCTCGGGCGGCAGTTCCAGGATGCGCTTGATCGAGCGGTAGAGTGCGTGGGCGTCGCCGCCGGGAAAGTCGGCGCGCGCCGTCCCGTAATCGGGCATGAAGAGCGTGTCGCCGACGAACACCGCGTCCCCGATCAGATAGGAAACGCAGGCCGGCGTGTGGCCGGGCGTATAGAGCACGCGGCCCTCGATCTGCCCGATCGCAAAGCGCTCGTTGTCGGTGAACAGGTGATCGAACTCGGACCCGTCGCCCGACACGTCCATGGCGTTGAACACCGGGCGGAAGATGCGCTGCACGTCGCGGATATGCTCGCCGATGCCGACCTTGGCGCCGGTCTTGAGCTTCACGTAGGGCGCGCCCGAGAGGTGGTCGGCGTGCGCATGGGTCTCGAGTACCCAGGTGATCTTCACCCCGGCCTTGTCCGCCGCCGCCAGAAGGGCGTCGGCGGATGTCACCGAGGCCTGGCCGCTGCGGTGATCGTAGTCGAGCACCGGATCGATCACGGCGCCTTCGCGGGTCGCCGGGTCCCACACCAGATAGCTCACCGTGTTGGTGGCTTCGTCGAAGAAAGCCTGAACGGACAGTTTCGGGGTTTTCGTTGCGGACATCACAGCCTCCTGGCGTCTCTCGGACAGTCGGTTCTTGACGAATATATTAGCCATACCTAATTTAGCAATGACTGAAAGACGGAGCGCCTCCATGCCAAATGTCGCAGCCTTCGCGCAGCTCGAAAGCAAGGCCGCGGAAGCCGCGCAGCTTCTCAAGCTGCTCGCCAACGAGTCCCGCCTGCTGATCCTCTGCCGCCTCCTGATCGAAAAGGAAATGTCGGTCGGCCAGCTCGCCGCGGCAGTGGGACTCGGCCAATCGGCCCTCTCCCAGCATCTCGCCAAGCTGCGCGAGGACGGGCTGGTCGGGACACGCCGGGAAGCCCAGACCATATTCTACCGCATCGCGGACAAGAATGCCGCCCGCGTGCTTGCGGTCCTCAAGGAGATCTATTGCCCCTGACCGGGGGCTCGCCAGGAGTACGACCATGAAGACGTTGACGTCCGTCTCACCGCAGCGCGCCGTCCAGATGATGCGAGAAGGTGCGGTGCTGATCGATATCCGCGAAGCCGATGAATATGCACGCGAGCACATCCCCGGCGTCCGGCACCATGCTCTGAGCCGCCTGACGGCCGAGAATCCGGCCCGGCCGGGAGACGAGGTGGTGATCTTCCACTGTCGTTCCGGCGGCCGAACCGCCGCCAATGCGGAGCGCCTGCATGCCGCCGCGCCCCTCTGCGACGCCTATGTGCTCGAAGGCGGCCTCGACGCATGGAAATCGGCCGGCCTGCCCACCGCGATCGACCGTCGGCAGCCGATCGAAGTGATGCGCCAGGTCCAGATCGCCGCCGGCAGCTTGGTCCTGCTCGGGCTGCTGCTCGCCTATCTGGTCGCGCCGGGCTTCGCGTTGCTGTCCGCATTCGTCGGCGGCGGTCTTGTTGTCGCAGGCGTCACCGGCTTCTGCGGCATGGCGCGGCTGCTCGCCTGGATGCCGTGGAACCGGCGCGAGCTGCCGGCCGGCGTGAGCGCGGCACAAGGCTGACCGGACCATCCGATGGCCATGCTTGCGACCACGGACCTGCTGTCGATCGCGTCGGGCGGCGTTGTCGGCTTTGTCCTGGCGCTGGTCGGCGGCGGCGGCTCGATCCTCGCCGTGCCGCTGTTGATCTACGCCGTCGGCGTTCCGTCGACCCATGTGGCCATCGGCACGAGCGCGGTCGCCGTCGCGGCGAGTTCGGCGGCAAACCTCCTCGGACATGCACGATCCGGCACCGTCAAATGGCCGTGCGCGATCACGTTTGCGCTTTCGGGAATTTTCGGCGCGAGCGTGGGTGCGGAGTTCGGCAAAGCCGTGGACGGCACCAGGCTCCTTGCCCTCTTCGGCGCGCTCATGATCGTGATCGGTCTGCTGATGCTGCGTCCGCGTCGCTCGCCCGCCAAGGCGGATGTCCGCCTCAGCCGCGAGACCATGGTCCGCATGCTGCCGCCGCTGATCGGCGGAGGGTTTCTGGTCGGCATGATGTCTGGATTTTTCGGCATCGGCGGTGGCTTCCTCATCGTCCCGGGGCTGATTGCCGCCACCGCCATGCCGCTCATCAATGCCATCGGCTCCTCGCTCGTCTCGGTGACCGCGTTCGGAGCGACCACCGCGCTGAGCTACGGCATGTCCGGTCTGGTGGACTGGCGGATCGCGGCACTGTTCGTGGCTGGCGGCACTGCCGGCGGGCTGGCGGGGCTGATGCTCGCGCACCGGCTCGCGAGCCACAAGAACCTGCTCTCGGTTCTGTTCGCGGTCGTCGTTGCCAGCGTCGGCGTCTATGTCACAATGAGCGCGCTCTGGTCCTGAAACTCCTTCGGCCAGCTTGAGTTATGTCAAGGAGTCTCGCGGCCCTTGCACCAGGATGCGGCAGTATTTGATGAAGGAGTTTTCGCCATGAAGGCCGCCGACGTCATGGTCACCAATGTCATCACCGTCACGCCGGACCAGAGCGTCCAGGAGGTCGCGGAGATACTCCTGACCAAGCGCATCAGCGGCCTGCCCGTCGTCGACGCCGACGGCAAGCTCGTCGGCATCGTCAGCGAGGGAGACCTGATGCGGCGCGTCGAAACCGGCACCGCGCGCGAGCGTTCGTGGTGGCTGCGGCTGCTGATGGGGCGCGAGGGCCTGGCGCAGGAATACATCCGACAGAACGCCAACCGCGTGGGCGACGTGATGACCCGCAGCGTCATCACCGCGGAGCCGGACACGCCGCTGCCCGAGGTGGCCGGCCTGCTCGAGCGCAACCGCATCAAGCGGGTGCCGATCGTGAAGGACGGCAAGCTGGTCGGCATTCTCAGCCGCGCCAACCTGCTGCAAGCGCTGGCGAGCCTGCGCAAGGAGATCACCATCGAGAAGCCCGCCGCCGACACCGACGTGCGCGCCAGGGTGATGGAGAGCCTCAACGCCGAGCCGTGGGGACAGAACGCATTGCTCAACGTCACGGTGCGCGACGGCACGGTCGACCTGTGGGGGATCGTGGATACACCGGCGGAAAAGCGCGCGCTGCGCATCGCCGCGGAAAAGACACCCGGCGTGCGCGAGGTCAACGACAACGTCGTCATTCGCCCGATGTCGTCAGAAATGTAATCCCGAGCGCGCCCATGCGCTCAAACCCGTGTCCCGCGCGCATTAGCGCGCGCGGGAAGATCTACGTAGATTGCGCTCCAGACAACACCCGCCGGGCTTACCCAGCGACCGCGATCAAGCGGCCGCCTTGCGGTTCATGGCGAGACGCGCGTCGACCAGCGCCACCGTCTCGTCGACGACCGCGTTGCGCATGCCTTTCTGCGCCGCGATGCTCTGGACCAGCCGATCGACCCGCTCGATGTTGGGCGCGCCGGCGAAGAGCGCCCGCGCCGCCGACGACGGCCGCACCAGGCCGAGCGCCGCGTTGGCATATTTCTCGAACGGCACGAGATCGTTCGGCGCGGCGCCGAGCTTGATGCACAGCTCGCGCACCCAGTCGTAGACCGTACGCGATGCCTCGAGATCCGAATGCACGGCGTCCTTGATCGAGCGCGCGGCGTCCTTCTGCACGCAACGGTAATTTCCGGTCAGCAACATCGCCCACTTGGCAAGCGGTACGAAAATGGAGTCGTGCACCTTGAGCTTGACCGGCAGCTCGATCTTGCCGTCGCCGGTGTCGTAGCGGATCGCCTCGATGTCGGCCTCCAACTGGCGCAGCATCGCGGTGGACTTCTCGGAATCGAAGCGCGCCACCTTGAAATTGGTCGGCAAGGTGACCTGCAGGACGTTGATCTTCTCCTCCGGCGGACGGAACGCCTGCGGATCGGGGCTGCACAGCGTCATCATGGCCGGGTCGAAATTCTCCCACACGGTCGGATCCGTGTAGGCGGACTTCAACGTGTCGGTCGCAAGGCCGGGAATGCGCTTGAGATAAGGCAGCGGCGGCATGTTCATGATCGACATGCAGGGCACCTTGGCCTTCGCCACCGCGTCGAGCAGCTCGCGCACGCCGGGCGAGCGATATTGCGGCTCCTGCATGGCCAGACCGACGAGATCGTAATCGCTCGGATTGACGGCCGAGGGACCATCGGCCGACAGGTTGCCCGGCAGCTTGCGCGTGTCGATCTCGACCAGGTCCTTGCGGCCTTTGACCGGCAGCCGAATGCGGGCGCCGTCTTTGTTGATCGCTTCGGCTTCGGCCGGCAGGCACACCAGCTTCACCTTGTGGCCGCCGAACAGCAGCTTGGTCGCCAGGAGCGAGCCGTAGGACGCGCCCATGATCAGGATATTGTAAGTCGCCACTTGAACTGCTCCCTCTCTCGTCCGGCAGCCGCCGATACGCTCTTGACGGCGCCTTGCACACGACACGGTCCGCCCTCGCGGCCGCAATGTTAGGTCCTGAGGGTTCTGGACGCAACGAGGTGAGACGACCTGCGGCGGCGCTGCCCAACGGCTGCGGAGCAGCGATGGGGCTGCCGCGTTCTCACACGTCGGCCGTCCGTCCTGCCTGCAATTCGCGGCGAAACTCGTCGCGTTTCTCGTGGATGGAGGCAATCACCGTGCCCATCGGCACTCCGAGCTGGACCAGCGTCGCCTCGGAGAGCTGAAGGCTCGCCTCGACCGTCTCCGGGACCGCGTTGGTCACGCCGATCTTGTAGAGATGGCCCGCATGGCTCGCGTCATGCGCGCGCGAGACGATCAGAATGTCCGGCCTGAGCGCACGAACCTGGGTAACGATTTCGTCCACCTCCTTGGCAACGCCGGTCGTCACGATCACCGCCGCGGCCTGCATGAGGCCGCACGCCTTGAGGAAGTCCGGACTGGTCGCATCGCCGTAATAGACTTCCTGCCCGTCCCGGCGCTGCTCGGTTACGGCGGCCGTGCTCTTGTCGACGGCGACGTAATGCAGCCCGTGCCGTTCGAGCATCGCGCAGACCACCCGTCCGACGCGCCCATGCCCGACCACGATCGCGTGGCCGGCATTTACGTGCGGGAGCACCTTCAATTCCGGGGCCAGCACTTTGATGCCCTCGAGCTTCGGGGCGAGCCGGCGCGCGAGCCGCGAGAGCGCCGGAATGAGCGCCATGGTGATCGACGTGAGCGCCAGCACGAACGCGGACGTCTCGTCGCTGACCAGCCCCAGCACAGCCGCGAGCCCAATCCCGACGAACGCGAATTCGCCTCCAGGTCCGAGCAGAAGGCCTGTTTCGACCGCGGCCGCCCAAGGGAGCCGAAAGCCACGGGCAAGGCCGATCAGCAATCCCGACTTGACCACGATCAGGCCGACGACCGCGGCCAGGATCGACAGCGGCTCGAGCGCGAGCTCGCGGAAATCGATCTTCATGCCGACCGTGAAGAAGAACAGGCCGAGCAGCAGGCCCTTGAACGGGTCGATGGTCGCTTCGATCGCCTTGCGGAACTCGGTCTCGGCGAGCAGCAAGCCGACCACGAATGCGCCGAGCGCCATCGGCAGGCCCGCCGCCGTGGCTGCCACGCCGGTTCCGACGATCACGAACAAGGCGGCCGCGACGAACAGCTCGGTCGTGTCGGATGAGGCGACGAGACGGAACAGAGGCCGCAGGACCAGTCGGCCGACGATGACGATGACGCCGACCCCGAGTATCGCGTTGGAAAGCGCAAGCAGCAGGCTGAGCGGCACGGAATCGCCGGCGCCGGCGCCCAGCAGAGACACGAAAACGAGGATCGGAACGACGGCGAGATCCTGCGCGAGAAGAACCGAAAAGCTGGCCCGGCCGGCCGCCGTCGCCAGGCGGTCCTGTTTCGAGAGCACGTCGATGACGATCGCGGTCGACGATAGTGCCAGGCAGGCCCCGAGGATGATCGAGACTCCGGGCTTCTGGCCGGCCAGACGCGCGACCGCCGCGATCACCGCGGTCGAGACGACGACCTGCAGCGTCCCGAGGCCGAAGACCAGCCGGCGCATGGTCTTGAGGCGTTCGTAAGAGAGCTCGATCCCGATCAGAAACAGCAGGAAGACGACGCCGAGCTCGGCGATGCCGGCGACGTTCTTGGCGTCGACCACCGTCAGCCAGCGCAGCACCGGTACGGTGTCGATGAACGAGCCGAGCCCGAGGGGACCGAGAAGAGCGCCCGCACCCAGATAGGCCAACATGGGGCTGAGGCCCCAGTGGCGGACAAGCGGAACCACGATACCGGCCGTGCCAAGCAGAACGAGAGCGTCGCTGTAGGCGTCGAAATTGATCGGACCGGCCATCCTGCTCCTCTGAGATTCGCTTCCGATTTTCTAGCGCAGCACACCGTCGACGCATACGAATTTCCAAGCAACGGTGCCGCGCACCGAGGCAGTCGTCCCGCGCGCGCCGCAAAATTCGCCGGCGCGATCGAACCTCGCAGCCCTTCAGCGCGACCCAATAGCGAGACCCGATCGGGTCATCCGATCGGATGACGCGATCTGGTGCCGACTCGGTCAACGTGGGCGCCGGTGGGTGAGGACGGAGGCTCACATGGGCAAGCCGGCCGATCCGGTATCGCACAATGGCCGACTGGTTCCCGCGTTGATCGTGTGGTCGCTGTTCTATGCGGTCACGGTCGTGGGGGCGCTCTGGGTCTCGCGCTCACCCGAGAGGCTCACGGCCGCGTCCGCGGCGACCATCGATTCCGAAGCACACACCCGGTAGGCGGCCCTTCGCATGGAAATGTCCCACGTCCGATACTTCCTCGCCTTGCGCGAAGAGCGGAATTTCACCCGCGCGGCCCGGCGGTGCGGCGTGACCCAACCCTCGCTCACGCAGGCGATCAAGACGCTGGAAGCGGAACTGGGCGCCGAACTCTTTCACCGGCGTCCGAACGGAACCGAGCTCAGCGAATTCGGGGCGCGGGTCGAGCCCTATCTGGCGACGATCTGGCAGTGCGTCCAGGAGATCAAGCGCATGCACCGGAACGGTTCTGCACTCGAATCCCCGCCGGCCGGCACCGAGCCGAAGCTCGAAATCCCGAGCTGATAAGCCCGGCCTTACCCGAACGGCGTCGCGCAGCGAACGCCTAAGCGCATCGCCGCCTAGGGGAACAGCGCCACCTGCTCGAGGCCCGTCGTTTCCGGAAATCCGAGCATCAGATTCATGTTCTGCACCGCCTGCCCCGACGCACCCTTGACGAGGTTGTCGAGCGCCGAGCCGATGATGGCGCGCCCGGCCACGCGGTCCTCCGCAACTCCGATGAACGTGAAGTTGGAGCCGCGCACGTGCCGCGTCTGCGGCATCTCGCCGAACGGGAGGACATGGACGAACGTCTCGCGCGCGTAGGTCTCCGCCAGCAGCTCGTGGAGTTCGCGCGCGCCGCGGCCGCGCTTTCCCCGCACGTAGATCGTCGCCAGGATGCCGCGGTTCATCGGCACGAGATGCGGCGTGAAGGTCGCGATCACGTTGCGGCCGGCCGCACGCGAGAACTCCTGGTCGATCTCGGACATATGCCGGTGCCGCCCGACCCCGTAGGCGTGGAATCCTTCCGACACTTCGGAGAACAGCATCTCTTCCTTGGCGGACCGGCCGGCGCCCGTCATGCCGGATTTGGCGTCGATGACGATCTCGTCGGCGTCGATCGCCCTCGCCTTGAGGAGCGGGATGAGCGGCAATTGCGCCGTCGTCGTGTAGCACCCTGGGTTGGCGACGAGGCGCGCCTTCTTGATCTCGCGCCGGTAGACCTCGGTCAGGCCGTAGACGGCCTCCGTCTGCAGCTCGAGCGCCTGGTGCGGGTGGCCGTACCAATGCGCATAGGCTTCGGGATCGGCCAGGCGGAAGTCGGCCGAGAGGTCGACCACCTTGAGGGCCGGCGCCGCGCCGAGCACGTGGGCCACGACCTTCTGGGTCGTGCCATGCGGCAGAGCCGTGAACACGAGATCGAGACCGGCGTTCGCCCAGTCCACGCTCTCGATCGAGACCAGCGTCGGCAGGTCGTAGGGCGAGAACTGCGGAAAGACCTTCCGCATCTCCTGCCCGGCGCGCCGGTCAGCCGTCAGGACGGCGATCTCGACGCGCGGATGACGCAGCAGAAGGCGCACCAGTTCGGATCCGGTGTAGCCGGACGCCCCGAGCACTCCGATCCTGGCCGTCTTGGTCATGGTCTGTCCTTCCCAGGTCTCTTCCCAGGTTCTCCCATTGCGCGCCGGCGGAGGCGAGACGCGATCGGCCGATCAGGACCGCCGGGAGGGGCCGATGCCGCGGGACTTGGACGCGAAGCGCCGCGGGCGAGCGCGCGACCCGGCGAAGCGCAAGCGGTTCGCCGACAAGATCATGCGCCAATTCATGCAGTTAGAGCGCGATCATGGGGCGGTATAGTGCGGGAGGTTCCGGCGGGTCAACCGTCAATGCGGCCCGCAGCGCCGGCATGATCCCGAACAGGCATGCCGGTTTTCGGCCGACGCCAGGCTCAAGCTCAATCGATAGAGAAGGAGGCCGCCCGAGGACGGCCTCCTCCCAACCTGGTCGCGCCGTCGCCCGGGCGAACGCGACGGACTCAAGGCGGCCGACGCGACCTGGCAGCCGCCCTCCCCTCTGGCGGTCAGCATGCCCTATCCGGCCTTCTGCAGGGGCGAACACCGCAAAGGCGAATGTCTTCCCCTGCGGCCAAATTGCCGCGGCGGCCTCAGATCAGGAGCTTCATGCCGAATGCACCGGGCGCGAGCAGCACCGCAGCCCACAGGAAGGCCGAGGAGAAGTTGGCGATCTGGAACGGCCACCACGGCATGGCGAAAATCCCGGCCACCAATGGCACCGAGGCACGCAACGGTCCGAAGAAGCGCCCGATGACGATCGCCAGCACCCCGAACCGTTTGACGAACGCCTCGCCCCTGGGGATGAGGTCAGGATGGCGCGACAGCGGCCAGATTTGTGCGACCGCCGACTTGAATGTCGATCCGAACCAGAACGAAAGCCAGTCTCCAAAGGCCGCGCCGAGGGCGCCGGCGACCCAGATCGGCCAGAAGCTGATGTCGCTCACGCCGATCAACGCCCCGATCCCGACCAGCGCCGCCCAGGCCGGGATCAGCAGCGAGAGGAACGCAATGGACTCGCCGAACGCCAGGCAGAACACGATGGGCACCGCCCACGTCTCGTTGTGCTTGACGAATTCGATGACGTCGTGAGCAAGGGTTTCGAGCGACATGGTCATCCGCGCCGGTTCGGGCGTGTGTAGCGCATGATCCGGCGAAGTGTGAACGGTTCGCCGACAAGATCATGCGCCAGTTCATTCAAGTTGGAGCGCGATCTTGCGCAAAACCGGTATCCACTTTTGCGGATCGCGCTCACGCATGATCCGGCGAAGTGTCAGCGGTTCGCCGACAAGATCATGCGCCAGCTTATCAGGTGCCTGAAGACGGCCGTTCCGCCTGCCCCGTCGGCCACGTGACCGGCTCCGGGCCGGCAGCCGGAAACCTCATTCCGGAAGATCGGGCACGTCGCTCGGCAGAAGATGGCTCGCCACCACGAGGCCGACGATCAAAATAGGAGTGGCCAGGAAGGCGCCTGCCGGCCCCCACAGCCACGTCCAGAACACGAGCGAGAGGAACACCGTGAGGGTATTCATGGTCAGGTGCCGGCCGACGATGCTCGGAGTGATGAATTGGCCCTCGAGCGTGCTGACCCCGAGAAAGATCAACGGCGCGACCAGCGCATGCCCGAGCGTCGGGAAGGTGACGAGCCCGGCAACGAGCAGGCTCACCAGCATCATGAACGGA
>CAYVBN010000699.1:0-2201 GCA_964449645.1 uncultured Hyphomicrobiales bacterium | reverse complement strand
CCGTCGTCGAGACGACCTCTCTTGCCCAAGAGCCGGATGCGCGGGGGCGACTTCTTCTCGCGGCCGAGCGGGCGTTCACGCAGCGCGGCTTTCACGCCACGACCATGCAGGACGTGGCGGCCGAAGCCGGCATGAGCCCGGGCAACCTCTATCGCTATTTCCGCTCCAAGGATGCCATCGTGGCCGGCCTGTGCGCGCGCGACCAGGCCGATCTCGCGGCCGATTTCCGGGCGCTGGTGGCGAGCGGGGACATTCTCGCCGCCATGCGGGCCATCCTGCGCAAGCATCTCATCGAGGAGCCGGCCGAATGCTTCCAGCTCATGGTCGAGATCTGGGCCGAGAGCGCGCGCAACGCCGAGATCGCCGCCATTTGTCGGGAGTTCGATCATGAGGTCCGCCGCGGCCTCAAAACGGTCATTGCCGGGGCGAAGCAGCAGGGCGTGGCCGCCCGCGACCTCGATGAGGATTTTGCCGCCCGCGCAATCCTGACGATCGGCTCGGGACTCTTCAAACGGCGGGCCACGGAGGCCGCCTTCGACGGCGAGAGCGAGCTCATCCTGGGGCTCGCCATGGTGCGGGCGGTGTTGCGCGGCGACGTGTACCCGGATCCGGCCGCGGACGCAGAGGCCGTGCGATGAAGCCCGCGCTCAAATGGCTGGCCGTGGCCGGCAGCTTGGTCGCCTGCCTCGTCGCCGTCGCGGCGGTTCCGGGGGCGCGCGAGCGCGTGGCGAGCGTCCTTGGGTCAGGGGAGGCGGCCGAAGCCAGCGTGCCGGCCGCCCGCGACAATGGCCCGCTTCCGCCGACCGTCACCATCGTCCATGCGGAGACGCGCGACTTCACCGAGAGGCTCTTCGTCTCCGGAACGCTGGTTCCGCGCGAGGAGGCGCTGGTGGGCGCCCAGATCGACGGGCTGCGCATCGTCGAGGTGCTCGCCGAGGACGGCGACCGCGTCGAGAAGGGTCAGGTGCTCGCCCGCCTCGACCGCAGCCAGCTCGACACGCTGCTGGCGCAGAACGATGCGGCCCATGCGCGCGCGCAGGCCGCCGTCGCCCAGGCCCGCAGTCAGATCGAGCAGGTGGAGGCGATGTACGCCCAGGCGGCTGCCGATCTCGCCCGTGCCCGCAAGCTCGATCTGGCGATCGTCACCCAGGCGACGCTCGATCAGCGCACCGCCGCCGCCCGCTCGGCCGAGGCGCAGGTCGGTGCCGCCCGCAGCGCGCTCGCGGTCGCCGAAGCGGAGCAGGCGAGCCGCGAGGCCGAGCGGCGCGAACTGATGGTGCGCGTCGGACGCACCGACGTGAAGGCGCCGGTCGCCGGCATCATCAGCCGGCGCACCGCGCGTCTCGGCGCGCTTGCGATGGGCGCGGGCGACCCGCTGTTTCGCATCATCGCCGACGGCGCCGTCGACCTCGATGCCGAGGTGCCGGAGGACTCGCTCGCGCGGCTCGCGGTCGGCATGCCGGCGAAGATCATCCTGCCGGGCTTCGCGCACGCGGTGACCGGCAAGGTGCGGCTCCTCAATTCCGAAGTCGACAAGACCACGCGGCTCGGCCGCGTGCGCGTCGCGCTTCCCGACGAGGCGCGCGCCCGCATCGGCTCGTTCGCGAGCGGCACGATCGAGATCGCGCATCGGCGTGCGGTCGGGCTTCCGGCGACGGCGCTTACGCGCACCGACGGGCGATCCGTCGTGCAGGTCGTGAAGGATGGCCGGGTCGAGGACCGGCCGGTCGCGGTCGGCACGACGGAAGGGTTGTTCGTCGAGCTGCAGTCGGGCATCGCGGCGGGTGAGGTCGTCGTCGCCCGCGCGGCGCCGTTCCTGCGACAGGGCGACGAGGTGCGGGCGGTGAGGCCGTCATCGGCCCAACCGGTCGGGCCGGCCTCGGCGCAACAGGACGCCGTGCGATGAGGCTCAATATCTCGGCCTGGTCGATCCGCACGCCGATGCCGGCGGCGGTTGCCTTCCTGGTGCTGGTGGTCCTTGGGCTCATCAGCTTCCGCACGCTGCCGGTCACGCGTTTCCCGAACATCGACATCCCGATCGTGCAGATCACGGTGACGCAGTCGGGCGCGGCGCCGGGCGAGCTCGAGACGCTGGTCACCAAGAAGATCGAGGACGCGGTCGCCGGTGTGAACGGCGTCTGGCACATCCTGTCGTCCGTCTCGGATGGGTCCTCGGCGACCACCGTGCGCTTCTAGATCGG
>CAYVBN010000698.1:0-2668 GCA_964449645.1 uncultured Hyphomicrobiales bacterium | reverse complement strand
GCGGAAATTCCGGTTGCTCTCCTGGCCGATGCGGATCCCTTCAGGATTGTATCCGTACGCGCCGAACGGAGACGTGCCGGCGGTCCCGATCCACTTGCTGCCTCCCTGGTGTCTGCCCTTCTGCTCCGCGATGCGTTGTCGCAGCGTCTCGAGCAGCTTGGTCAACCCGCCGAGCGCCTCGATCTGTTTCTTCTCCTCCGCGGAGAGGTATTTCTCGGTGAGCTTCTTCAGCCATTCGGCCGGAATGTCGGTCGGCAGTTCGTCTTGGGTCTGCAGTCCGTTGAAAACCCGCGCGAATACCCGGTCGAACTTGTCGAAATTGCGCTCGTCTTTCACCAGCGCGGCGCGCGAGAGGTAATAGAAGTCCTCCACGCGACGGCCGGCGAGATCGCAATCCATCGCCTGCATCAGCGTGAGGTATTCCCGCAGGGTGACCGGTATTCCGGCCGATTTGAGCTCCTGGAAGAACGCAATGAACATCGCTCGACTCCTCGGCCACCCTTTGCCCACAGGCGATCCTGGTCAAGCCGCTCGCGCTGCGGTGATCTGCACAAGCGCAAATGACATTGCTTCGGCCTCACCGGCTGCGCTATAGTTGCGTTCTCGAACGATTGTAAGAGGAGGAAAGGTCATGCGTTGGACGACCCCTACTCTCGTCGAAATCTGCGTCGGTCTTGAGATCAACGGCTATCTGCCGGCCGAGATCTGATACGAAAGCTTCTGCTCGCCGCCCCCGCAGCATGGGGCGTTTAACCGCGATCGTGCTCGGATCGGCGGCGGGAGGCGGTTTTCCTCAATGGAATTGCAATTGTCCGGTTTGCCGCCTTGCGTGGCAAGGCGATCCGCGGGTGCGCCCTCGCACCCAGGCGGGCTTGGCCGTGTCCGCTGACGGGAAAAATTGGATTCTCCTCAACGCCACGCCTGATCTGCGTGCCCAAATCGCCGCCGTATCCGCGTTGCAGCCGGCGTCCGCGCCGAGCGGCGTTTCGCGCGGAAGCCCGATCAAGGCCATCGTGCTGACCGGCGCCGAGGTCGATCAGAGCGCCGGGCTGTTGAACCTACGCGAGCGGCAGCCGTTCGAACTCTACGCCACCCGGGGCACGCTCGGCTTGCTGAGCAAGAATCCGATGTTCGACGTGCTGGCATCCGATGTCGTGTCGCGGCACGCGGTGACGCCGGAAGTGCCTTTCGGATTGCCGGGCGGCGTCGAGGCCGAACTATTCATGGTGCCCGGAAAGATACCGCTCTATCTCGAGCGCGGCGCGCCGGAAACGGCGGTCGAAACGGAATCGAATGTCGGCGTGTTGTTGACGGCCGGATCGGCCCGCCTCGCCTTCGTTCCGGGCGCCGCCGCCGTGCCGCGATCGTTAAAGTCGCGGCTCGCGCAAGCGGATGTCGTGCTGTTCGACGGCACGCTGTTTCGCGACGGGGAAATGATCGAGAACGGAACGGGCGAGAAGACCGGCCGCCGGATGGGACACATGCCGATCAGCGGAGAAGACGGCTCGCTCGCCGCGCTCGCCGACATCCCCGGCCGCCGCATCTACATCCATATCAACAACACCAATCCGATCCTGATCGAGGATTCTCCCGAACGGCGTCAAGTCGAAGTGGCCGGGTGGGAGGTCGCCGCGGACGGCCTGGAGATCGTGCTGTGAAGCTCATGACCGCGGACGAGCTCGAGGCGGCGCTGCGCGACATCGGCGCCAAGCGATATCACCGTCTCCACCCGTTCCACCATCTGCTGCACGGCGGAAAGTGCACCAAGGGCCAAGTCCAGGCCTGGGCGCTCAACCGCTATTATTACCAGGCGATGATCCCCATCAAGGACGCCAGCCTGATCGCACGCTGCGAAGATTCCGCCTTGCGCCGCGAATGGCGCAGCCGCCTCGTCGATCACGACGGCGAGACCGAAGGCGACGGCGGCATCGCGCGCTGGCTCAAGCTCACCGACGGCGTGGGGCTCGACCGCGACTACGTCGTCTCGCTCCGGGGTCTGTTGCCGGCGACGCGTTTCGCCGTCGAGGCCGATGTGCACTTCGTGCGCGAGCGCTCGCTGCTCGAAGCGATCGCCTCCTCGCTCACGGAACTGTTCTCGCCTGCCATCATCGGCGAGCGGATCGAAGGGATGCTGGCGGGCTATGATTTCGTCACGCCGGATACCCTCGCCTATTTCTCGAAGCGACCGCCCCTGGCGCAGCGCGACTCCGAATTCGCGCTCGACTACGTCAAGCGCCACGCGCGGACGGCCGAGCAGCAGGACGCGGTGCTGCGCGCGCTCGAATTCAAGTGCGACGTGCTGTGGGCGATGCTCGATGCGCTCTCCTATTCCTATGTCGCCCCGAAACACGTGCCGCCGGGCGCCTTCGTGCCGGCGGAGTAGCGCATGATCCGGAAACGTGGACGCTGGTTTTCGGATAAGATCATGCCCAAATAAAAGGATCGCGGCATTGGCAGCCCGGAGCGTCTAGCCGCCACAGGAGTTGGACGTGAACGACACCCCTCCCCCGCCCGGCGTCGCGCCGCACGCGCGGCCGCGGCTGCCGCGTGGTGTGCGTCTCGTGCACAACGAGGCGCAGGGCGGTTGGGTTCTGCTCGCGCCCGAACGGGTGTTCAAGGCCGATCCGATCGCGGCCGAGATCGTCAAGCGCTGCACGGGCGAGGCAAC
>CAYVBN010000697.1:0-11222 GCA_964449645.1 uncultured Hyphomicrobiales bacterium | reverse complement strand
CGCAGGTCCGCGCGGTGTTCGACGATATCAAGCAGACCCGCAAGATCGATGACGTGAACAACTTCTGGAAATACCTTGCGTCCGATCCGAAGACGCTCAAGCGCACCTGGGAGAGCATCAAGGAAGTGATGGCGCCGGGGGCGCTCGATCCGCTCGTCAAGGAGATGATCTACGTCGCCGTCAGCGTCACCAACAATTGTGAATACTGCATCGCCAGCCACACGGCGGCGGCGCGCAAGGCCGGCATGACGGAGGCGATGTTCGCCGAGCTGATGGCGGTCGTCGGCATGGCGAATGAGACCAACCGTCTCGCCAACGGCTATCGCGTGCCGGTCGATCCGGCATTCGACCGCTGAAGGTTCTCGGGCGAGCGAGCCAATGCACCTTCTCGATCGCTTCTCACGCGGCGAACTGCGCCTCGGCCGGATCGAGGCATTCAGCGACGGCGTGTTCGCGATCGTGGTCACGCTGCTCGTGCTCGAGCTCAAGGTTCCGGATCTTTACGAGCCCAGGAGCGTCGCCGAGCTGGCCACTCAGCTATGGCAGTTGTCGCCCAAGTTTCTGAGCTGGCTCATCAGCTTCGTGATCGTCTGCAAGTTCTGGCTCAACCACCATCACATTCTCGGCCTCGCGCGTCACGCCGACTACGGCTTCGTCTGGCTCAATTCGATCTTTCTGATGGGGCAATCGTTCATTCCGTTTCCGACGGCGCTGATCGGCGAATACCCGACGAACCCGTTGGCCGTGAGTTTCTTCGGCGGTGTGTTCACCTTCGACACGCTGCTGTTCCTGGCCTTGCAGGCTTATATCGTCCGCCGCCTCATCAAGCCGGAGCTGGCGCCGCTGCAGGACCCGCACGGCATCCTCAAGGGCTTCATCGGGCCGGCCTCTTATCTGCTCGGTGCCGTCGTCGCCTGGTTCAGCGTCCACCTCGCCTTCGTTGTCTACGCGCTGACACCGCTGTTCTACATCACGCCGCCGCAAGCGCGCGCCGTGCGGAAGCCCGATCCGGCGTTCGATCGCTAGAGCCGCCGTCCAATTTGATTGTTATTTGGGGCGCCTTCTCTATTGGCGGACCGGTATCCACCTCGCCGGAAAATGCTCCAACTTGCCCGGCCGTGGCACCGGCAGCCCATTGAGGGAGGCTATTGGGGGCTCCGACCAGATAAATACTTGATTTTTCAGGTTGACAGCGGGCAGTTACCACGCGAGTTTAAGGTTAATTCGGGCGGGAGGCGATGCGGCTTCAGATCGGCGTTCGGTCGGATGGTTGCGTTGCGTACCACGCGTTTCAGTGCCTGGGGTTTGGCGGTCGTTTGGGCGGGGGTGCTCGCCTTGACCACAGCACGGGCCTTCGCCATGCCCCTCGGGGCCCTGTCCGGAAGCGGGCACGGCGAGGTGCTGGTTCATCTGGTCAGAGGCGAACTCTCGGTCGCGGCTCCGGTGCTGGGGCCGTTTGCCCATGCGCGCTTCTGCTTGCAGTATCCCGGAGATTGCGAGAGCGGCGCGGCCGCAGCCAAGCCGAACACGTTCGTGCTCAATGCCGCCCGATGGAATGAGCTCGGCGACGTCAACCGCAAGGTGAACCGTTCCATTCGGCCCGAGCGGAATGAGGGCGGCGTGATCGACGAGCGCTGGCGCGTATGGCCTCCGGCGGGCGACTGCAACGATTACGCCGTCACCAAGCGCCACGCGCTGCTCGAGCGCGGCTGGCCGACAAACGTCCTGCTCCTGGCGGAAGTGCTGACGCGATCCGGCGAGCATCATCTGGTGCTCGTCGTGCGGGCGCGCAACGGCGACTTCGTGCTGGACAACATGACCGACACGATCCTCACCTACGCGCGCGCCCGTTATCAGTGGCTGCGCGTCCAATCGCCGCGCAATCCGAAGTTCTGGTTCGCCGTCAAACACATTCGTGCTTGATCGCGGCGGCGGCCGTCGCGGATCATGCGTTCGTATGCGTGACGCCGGACGTGATTTCCTGGTAATTTGAAGACGATTCTTTCTCATCAGGCTGGCGGCAGGATGCGATCGGGTTCGTTTGCGTTTTTCCGGCTTGCCGCAATGATCGGCGTCGCGTTTCTCGTCGCGTACGTCTACGTGCGGTGGTCGGCGCCCGCGGGACCGTCGTCGGCATCGGGCGACGCGGCGACGGCCTCGGTGGAGCACGCGGCTCCTGCGACGCGGAAAGCCGAGGCGCGGGTCGAACAGGCGCCATCCGAGCCCCCGGCTGCCGCTCCCGCGGCGCCTGCAGATTCAGCTTCGACGGATTCAGGCTCGGCCGGCGAACCGGCGGCGAATGCGCCGGCGCATACCGGAACACTTCCTGCCGAGACTCGCGTTGCGGAACCGGCGCGCGCCCCCACGACCTCCGATGTCATCGCCCCGCCGCCCGCCACCGATGCGGCGCTCGTCGTCGATGCGCAAAAGCTTCGCCAATTGATGGATCGGGGGACTCCCGGTCTGTCGGCCAAGACCGACCTTGATCGGGTCAAAGGGATGCGGTTGGTCGGCATTGCCGCCGCGCTCGGTTCCGCGTCGGCACGCCGTCTGGTGGTGCAGGAGTTTCCGCATTCGGCCGTGGTGCGCGCAGTCGTGCCGCCGGCCGACGTCATTCGCGATGCGCTCGACCCGTTCACCGGCGATCCCGCCGCTGGGTCTGACTCCGCGCCATTCGCGGCGCTTGCAACCTATTTCGCGTCGCGCAAGGCGCTCCCGACGTTTGCGGCTTATCTGGTCGATGCCGTGCGTGACGACCGCCGGCTGCAGTCGCGCGAGCGATTGAACCCCGCCTTCGATGCGCTTGCGGGTGTCTCGGGCGCCTGCGTGGCCATGGCCCGTATCATTGCGGTCCCGCATTCCGACAGCCCGCCGGAATGTCCCACCGAGTTCCGCGACCGTGTGCTCGCCCATGTGCGTGCGGCCGGCGCGACCGGGCGCGACGCGGCCGCACGGCGGATCGCGCTCACGCTCATGCAGCGACTCGACTCCCCGCCGGGCGCGCCACGCGTCGCCGGAAGCGGTGGCGCGGCAGGTGCACCGTCGCCTGCGGCGCGCTCCAGGGACCCACGGACGTCGGGCAACCGGCGGTAACCTGGCGATCAGAGAATTTTCGACAAAGTGGGAGCCGGTTGGCCGCGGACAATGCGGCCAGATATCAACGCTCCCGATTCGACCGGACCGGAACGGAACGTGTTCGGGGTCAGCTTGCCTCGCCGGGCGAGGAGGGCTATTGCTGCCGGCATCGCACGGCTCGGGGGCCGTTCGCGATCTCCTGTTGCATCGGCGCGGTTCGCAATGTCAGCGCGCGCGCTGGGGAGCGCTCGTAGCTCAGCCGGATAGAGCACCAGACTTCGAATCTGGGGGTCGCAGGTTCGAATCCTGCCGAGCGCGCCAGCAAGCTGCCGGTTCACGCCGGACTCGCGTTCATATTTTGCCGCGGTCCCACTGCTGCACGTCCCTGACGGCGCCGCGCGCGGCGCTGGTCGTGAGAGCGGCGTAGGCCTGGAGGGCAGCAGATACGCGGCGCGTCCGGTTGACCGGGCGCCATGCCATACGGCCGCGTAACTCCATTTCGGCGCGCCGGCGCGCGAGCTCCTCCTGCGAAACCGCCAGAACGATTGACCGGTTCGGGATGTCGATCGAGATTTCATCGCCCTCCTGTACGAGCGCAATTGTCCCGCCCTCGGCGGCTTCGGGCGACACGTGTCCGATCGACAGGCCAGACGTCCCGCCGGAGAACCGGCCGTCGGTGATGAGTGCGCACGCCTTCCCCAGCCCCTTCGACTTGAGATAGCTCGTCGGATAGAGCATCTCCTGCATGCCGGGTCCGCCGCGCGGCCCTTCGTATCGGATCACGACCACGTCGCCCGGTTGAATCTTGCCGGTGAGGATCGCGTCCACCGCCGCATCCTGGCTCTCGAAGACGCGCGCCGGCCCGGAAAACGACAGGATGCTCTGGTCGACGCCGGCGGTTTTGACGATGCAGCCTTCCTCGGCGAGGTTGCCGTAGAGAACCGCGAGACCGCCATCCTGGCTGAAGGCATGCGATGCGTCGCGGATCACACCCGTCTCGCGGTCGAGGTCGAGCTCCTCGAACCTGCGCTCCTGGCTGAACGCCACCGTGGTGGGAACACCGCCGGGTGCCGCGCGGTAGAGGATCTGCACACCCTCGCTGTGCGTGCGCCGCACGTCCCATCTCTCGAGGGCTTCGCCCAGGGTCGCGCTGTGCACGGTCTGAACGGATCGGTGAATGAGCCCCGCCCGGTCGAGCTCGCCGAGGATCGCCATGACGCCCCCGGCGCGATGAACATCCTCGAGATGGACGTCGGCAACGGAGGGCGCCACTTTGCACAGAACGGGCACGCGGCGCGAGAGCCGGTCGATATCGCGCATCGTGAACGCGACCTCCGCCTCGTGGGCCGCCGCGAGCAGGTGGAGGACGGTGTTGGTCGAGCCTCCCATCGCGATGTCGAGCGTCATGGCGTTTTCAAACGCATGGAAGCTCGCGACGCTTCGAGGCAATACCGATGCGTCATCCTGCTCGTAGTATCTCCTCGCCAGATCGACGATGAGGTGGCCGGCCTCGACGAACAGTTGCTTGCGCTGGGCATGGGTCGCGAGCAGGGTGCCGTTCCCCGGCAAGGCCAAGCCGAGCGCCTCGGCCAGGCAGTTCATCGAGTTCGCGGTGAACATGCCCGAGCACGAACCGCAAGTCGGGCACGCCGATCGCTCCATGACCTGCACGTCCTGATCGCTGTATCGGCTGTCCGCCGCCGCCACCATGGCGTCCACGAGGTCGACCGCCTGCACCTTGCCGCGCAGATTGACCTTTCCGGCCTCCATCGGCCCGCCCGACACGAACACGGCCGGGATGTTCAGGCGCAACGCCGCCATCAGCATGCCGGGCGTGATCTTGTCGCAATTGGAAATGCAGACGAGCCCGTCGGCGCAGTGGGCGTTCGCCATGTATTCGACGCTGTCGGCGATGATCTCGCGGGAGGGCAGGCTGTAGAGCATGCCGTCATGGCCCATGGCGATCCCATCATCGATGGCGATCGTGTTGAACTCCTTGGCGACCCCTCCGGCGCGTTCGATCTCTCGCGCGACAAGTTGCCCGAGATCCTTCAGGTGAACGTGCCCGGGGACGAACTGCGTGAACGAGTTGACGACGGCGATGATCGGCTTGCCGAAGTCGGCGTCGGTCATGCCGGTCGCCCGCCAAAGCCCGCGAGCCCCCGCCATGTTCCGTCCATGGGTCGTCGTGCGCGAACGATAGGGTGGCATCGGTTCATCCCCGGTTGATGTTCAAGACATACCCCACGGCTCGAATGCCGCGGCGAGGCTCTGGAGCCATGCGAATCCGATGGCAGACCCGACGGCGCCGACGATGCAGCCCCGGGGGCTCCTCATTCCAGCAGGGATCCATCGGATGCGCCGATCTGACGGTTTCGGCGCCAGAAAGGTCATTATGCCGTATTCGAAATGTTTTCGGATCCATATTGCAGAACTTGAACTCTTTCCATGGTGACAAGCCCGCTCGACATCATGGTGTCAAGTACCGGCAGAAAGGCATCGATGCGATCGGGGGCGTCCACGATCTCCACCACGACCGGCAGGTCCTGCGAGAGGCGGAGGATCTTGGTGGTGTGGATGTGGCTCGAGTGCCCGAAGCCGACGTGGCCTCGCAGAACCGTTGCCCCGCCCAGGTGCATTTCACGCGCCTTGAGAACGATCGCCTCGTAGAGGGGCAGATGGTGATACTTGTCCTCCTCGCCGAAGAAGATGCGGAGCAATACAGCATCGCGCGGGATCTGCATGGTCACACCCATTTCATCGTGTTGATGGCAGCAGCAACCATAAATCCGGCCCACACGGAGAGCAGGCAGAGCACCAGGGACATGCTGACGTTAGCGCCGGCTCGGAACCATTCTCCATCGTTCATGAGATTGAGCGTTTGCAGACTGAAGGACGAAAACGTGGTGTAGCCGCCGCAGAATCCGGTCAGCACGAACTGGCGCGCCGTCGTCCCGACAAACAGCCGGCCGTCGGGGGCCGTCAGAGTCGCGAAGAAACCGATGACGAACGAGCCGACCACGTTGACGACGAGCGTACCCCAGGGAAATGTCTGCCCGACAAGATTCGCCGTAAATCCCGAACACCAGAAACGCGAAATACCTCCCAGCGCGCTGCCAATCGCAATCCAGATATAAAGTTCCATTGAACTTCCGATCTCCCCTGTGGGCCTTTGAACTGTCGCTCATCGGCGCCTCCTTCCAGATCAAGGCGGGCAATCGCTGACGTTCACTTCACGACGAGTATCGGCGATTGGCAGAGATGGACGAGGCGGCTGGCCGTGCTGCCGACCATCCGCTCGTAGAACGCCGAATGTCCGGTGGCGCCGATCACGAGAAGGTCCACCTCAAGATCCGCCGCGAGCTTGAGTATGTCGCGTACCGCATGGCCGGCGAGCACATGCGTATAGAGCCTGACGTGGCTTTCCTCGGCCATGGCGCGCGCACGCTGGATCACCTTGTGGAAACGCCGGGCTGCGGTGCTGGTCTCTTCCCTGATTTCCTCGACGTATTCCGGCATGTAGTCCATTTCCTCGACCGAGACCATGTGAAGCTCGGAACTGTTGCGCTTGGCGATCACGAGGGCCAGAGACAGCGCGTGAAACGCATGCTCGGACCCGTCATTGGCGTGCAGGATTTTTCTGAACATCGAACGTCTCCCCCTCAGTCGGCTCCTCCGCCGACCCTGCGCAGTGGAGCTATGACTTCAGACTCCGTCTGTACTTCCTCGGCGTCCGACCTCGGTATCAGGTGGCGAGGTAGATAAAACGCATTCGCGACCAGCGTCGGTATCACGGCGCTGCCGATCACGCTGGCGACGAGAATGGAATACTGCGACTGGTCGATGATCCCGTGCGTCAGGCCAAACAGCGACGAGATCGTTCCGAAGGTCAACCCGGTCGACATCAGCAGGGTCGTGTACATGGCCTCCGGGTTGGGAGACTTGTATATCTTCGTGACCGGATAGACGCCGACGAACTTGGTCGCCATCTTCACCACCAGGATGAACAGAAACGCGAACGGCGCGGCGATGAGTGCCGGGATCGACACGAACGATCCGGCGCGAATGAAATAGAAAGGAGTGAGCAGGCCGAACGTGAGGGTGCGGAGCCGGCGGATAAGGACGTGATCCTTTCCCACGGTCCCGGCGAGGACCATCCCGATGATGTAGGCCGGCAGGACGGCCTCGCTGTCTGCCCATCCGGCCAGCGCACCCATGCCGAGCAGGCAAAGCAGAAGGAATTTTGTTTCCAATTCCGAAGGCCGGTTTCCGTAGAGACGGAAGAACCGCGGCGTCAGCCACGGCAGGATGGCAAACACGACGACGGCCACGCCGGCAAAGACGAGCGTCTTCAGCGTGAACGGGGCGAAGATGAATCCGAGCGCGAGCACGGTCCCAAGGTCGTTGACGAAGCAGGCCGCGAGCACGGTCTTGCCGTACTCGGTCTTGTTCAGCCCGAACTCGAGCATGACGGCGTAGACGACCGCCACGGAGGTCGTCGAAAGCGCCACGCCGGCAAGCCAGCTCGGCATGACACCCCAGCCCAGGAGGTAGTAGGCGACAGCGGCACAGCCGAGGAACGGAAAGAAGAAGCCGGCGAGGCCGACAGCCGTTGCTTCCTTCCATTTCCTCTTGAAGACGTCCGGATCGAGCTCCGCGCCGGCCAGAAAGGTCAGCACGATGGCGCCGATTCCCGACAGGAACTTGATCCATGACTCGTCGGTGCCGAGCACGGCCGAGCCGATGGCGGCGCCGATGATGAGCTGGGCTATGGTGCCGACGACGATTTCGGACAGTGCGGTCGAGATCCGAAACCAGATCGACAAGAGGCTCGCGATCAGCGCAAGGCCCAACCACAGCGCCGCAAGTGCCCAGACTCCCGTCATGTGCAAGCCTCCAATCTCGACGTGTCACGCCACTGACGTGGACCAGCGCGCCCGGCAGGCGGGCACGGCTTCGCGAACACACAAGCTTGGAGACAGTGGGAGTGCTCGGGGCACGCTCCTACCGACGCCAAGCGTCCGGTAGGAGTCATCAGCCTCTCGGCGGTTGCGGGGGACCCCATCCCCTAACTGGCCAATTCTAATCGAGAATCGACCCTTGGCAAAGCCTACCGCATGATCCGGCGAAGTGTAAACGGCTCGCCGATACGATCATGCGCCGGTTCGTAAAGGCAGAGCGCGACGTAGCTTGCGTCTGCGCGGAAGGGTCGTCTCCTGCGGAGCCGGCCACGAGGGTGCCCGAGGGTCTCCTCTCGGGCGGCGTTCGGGCTAGGCCGTGGCCCGAAGCGCATCCGTCGCAGCCGGGGGCTGCTCCTCGCGCGCGCCGAATATCTGCTTGTAGAGGTCCTCTCCGTAGCTTGTCTGCAGCGGGCCTGCCTCGACCAGTTTGAACGGTCTCGTCCCGTCTTCCCGCCGTTCGGCCCGCAGAAACGCCGCATAGGGCAAGTCCTGGGCGAAGACGCCGTGGGCAAAGTGGTAGAGATGGGTGACGAAAAAGATTTTCACCCCGCGGTCCAACAGCGCCCGGACGATCTGCCCGGCGATCTCCGATCCTTCGCGCTCGTTCGTCGATGCGAATGATTCGTTGAACAGCACGATCGTGTTGGAGCACGCATGATCGACGATCTCGCTCATGCGCGCCAGCTCCTCGTCCCACTTTCCGCTTTCCATCGCGGAGTCCTCTTCGCGCTTGTAGTGGGTGAAAACCCCGCGGCAGACTTCGGACGAGAATGAGCGGGCCGGGACGAACATTCCCGCCTGCATCATGAGCTGGGCGATCCCCATGCTCCGCAGGAACGTCGACTTCCCTCCGGTATTCGCACCCGTGATGACGACAAGGGATTTCTGCTCGGCAGCCAGATCGTTGCCGACCACCGCACGGCCCGCGTTGAGCGCGAGCGAAGGGTCATACAGTCCCGTGAACGACAGCGCGCGGGCGCCGACCGGCTTCGGCGCCGGCAAGCAGGTCGGCTCGCCGAGCTCGGCAAGTCGCGCCTGCAAATTCAGGCACCCGATGTAGAAAGAAAGCTCCGTTCGCAGCATCTGGAAGAAGCTGACGACGTGGTCGGCCGACTGCGCAAGCGCATTGGCGACGAGGTTGACGCCGCGGTCGTTCAACGCAGCAAGGGCGGTGGCCCCGGCCTCGTCGCGTGGGTGAAGCTGGAAGGTGTAGGATTCTGGCTTTTCCCCGAGCAGCCGCGAAAGCCACCAGCGCGTGTCTTCGTGGGGACTGCGAAGGACGTAATTCACGCCTTTGTTGCCCCGCCCGAGCTCGGCGCTGATCAGGACGCCGCTTCGGAAGCGCAGCTTCTTCAGGTGCGCTTCGATCGTGTGCAAGTACTCCTCGTCGAGCTCCTTCCGGAGCGTGTTGAAGAGGTTCGTGAACCCTTCGGAGGAGAAGTTCGCGCTGCTCTGCTCCGCGATCGTCCGCAAGCGCCTCAGCGCTCCCACGAACAGTTCGACGACTTCGACCGACCGGTGCAGGATGCCGCTCGGGTAGCGGCCAAAGTAGCTGAGATAATTTTTCCGCTCGGCTTCGATCGTGTCGAGAACGAGCCGGTGGATCTGCCTCACCGTCTCCTGGTTCTGGAAACAATCCGACAGAATCTGCTGACGATAGAGGATCGTGTCCGGGTCGTCGGCCCCGGCCAGGATGGCCACCTTCGCCACCTCGAACAGAAAGCCGTCGCCGCGCGCCATTGCCTGGAACAGGACGTCGAGCCCGAGATCCTGGGTGAGGGCGCTTTCGTTCCAGGGCAGAAGCTGTTCGAGGAGGAGGGAAGGATCCTCGTTTCGGGGCCGCAACTCTCTTTCCCTCCTGGCAATGACCTGCCGGGGGTCGAAATCGCGGTCTCGGTACATCAGGAACGCTTTCATGATCTGATCCGCTCCTTGATGGACTCGTATGTCAGTCGGTATTTCTGGGCGATGGCGAGCGCATAGGCGAGACCGTCGGCGGGGCGCCTGACGATCTTGAACGTTCTCAGTGCGGGATTGTCCGGAACGATGGTGCTGACCATCGACACGGTTTGTGGGCCGCTGGATGCAAGTTCATCGACGAACGTCACCCACACGCTCAAGAGGTCGAGGTCCGCGATCCGCTTCATGACCTTCCTGCTCAGGAATATCTCGTCCTCCAGCGTCGTGGATGTGAAGATTTCATTCATGATGAGAATGGAGCGCGGCGTCGCCTGATCGAGAATGCGCCGGATGCGCACGAGATCGTCCTCAAGCTTGCCGCGCAGCGTCTCGACCGCCTCCTCCTTCTCGAAGTGCGTGAAGAGACGGTCGAACAGATAGAGCTGGGCGCGACGGCCGGGGACGGGGCACCCGATGCTCGCCAGGTAATGGAGCTGTCCGAACATGCGGGCGAACGTCGTCTTGCCGCCCTGGTTGGGGCCGGAGACGACCAGGACACGCTCCTTGCCGCGCAGGTGAAAATCGTTGCGGACGACGGTCGCGCCGTCTTTCACCAGCTTGTGTGCGAGCGCGATGTCGAAGCCGTCATAGTCGTAGACTTCCTTCGAATGGGCGGAAACGGCCGGATAGCAGAACGGCAGGCCCGCTTTTCGGAGCGGGCTGATGTAATCCAGATAGGCGACATAGAACTGGATCTCGCGGTCGAAGGTCGCCACGCGGCTGTCGAGGAAATTCTGGTACTTCGAGACATAATTCGCTAGCGCGGAGAACACGTCGGGATGAAGACGGCCGACGAACTCGAGTATCTTCGCTTCAACGTGGTTCAGGTCGTCCCGCTCGCGGAACTCGACCCTGTAGTCGCGTGACGCGCCTTGCTTGAATTTCTCGAAGATCTTCTCGACCTGGACGCTGTAGTCGGGCTCCGAATCGTACCTGCGGACGGTGAAACTGCTGCCCTTTATGAGGACACAGTATTTGACCCGGGAGAGAGCGCAGCTTATTGCCTCCGCTTCGGAGACAAGTGAACGGAAGCGGGCGGACTTGATATAGGTCGAGAGATACGCCCGAAAAGAACAGAGCGCGCGGGATTTCAGCTCCGCCTTGTCGAGGTCCTTGCTGAAGGAGAGTATGGCGTCGCGGTAGCTCCCCACGGCCTCGAGAAACCAGGACTGTTTCTGCTCCGGATAGAGCAGCTTTGCGAGGCTGGTCAGCCGCTGGCGGACATCG
>CAYVBN010000696.1:0-2007 GCA_964449645.1 uncultured Hyphomicrobiales bacterium | reverse complement strand
CCATTACTTCCTTGATGCTGTCCCAGGTGCGCTTGAGCGTCTTCGGATCGGACGCGAGGTATTTCCAGAAATTGTTGACATCGTCGATCTTGCGGGTCTGCTTGATATCGTCGAACACCGCGCGGACCTGCGCCGGGGCGTCTTCATAGTTGATCGGCTTGTGCGGAGACATCGGATACTCCAGAGCATGCAAATTACGTTGTCATCAGAAGCGGAACACCCTCGCCTCACAATGGCAGATTGTCGTGCTTGCGCGCCGGCAGCTCCACCTGTTTGTGGCGCAGCATGGCGAGTGCGCGGGCGATCCGCCGCCGCGTCGAGTGCGGCATGATCACGTCGTCGATGTAGCCGCGCTCGGCGGCGGCGAAGGGCGAGAGAAACCGCTCCTCGTATTCGCGCGTGCGCGCCGCAATCTTCTCCGGATCGCCCATGTCGGCGCGAAAGATGATCTCGACCGCGCCCTTCGCCCCCATCACGGCGATCTGCGCCGTCGGCCAGGCATAGTTGAGGTCGCCCCCGACGTGCTTCGAGGCCATCACGTCGTAGGCGCCACCGAACGCCTTGCGGGTGATGACGGTGACGAGCGGCACGCTCGCCTGGCTGTAGGCAAACAGCAGTTTCGCCCCGTGCTTGATGAGCCCGCCGTATTCCTGGTCGGTGCCGGGCAGGAATCCCGGCACGTCCACGAAGGTGACGATCGGAATCCCGAACGCGTCGCAGAAGCGCACGAAGCGCGCGGCCTTGCGCGAGGCATCGCTGTCGAGCACGCCGGCGAGCACCATCGGCTGGTTGGCGACGAACCCGACCGTGCGGCCGGCCACGCGGCCGAAACCGGTGACGATGTTGCGGGCGAAGGTCTCCTGAAGCTCGAAGAAATCCCCTTCGTCGACGACCTTCAGGATCAACTCCTTCATGTCGTAGGGCTTGTTGGGATTGTCGGGAATGAGGGTATCGAGCGAAGGCTCCTCGCGGCCGACGTCGTCGTGCGATGGCCATTCGGGCACGCCGTCGGCGCAGTTCGCCGGCAGGAAATCGATCAGCCGCCGCATCTGCAGCAGGCATTCGACGTCGTTCTCGTAGGCGCCGTCGGCGATCGAGGATTTGGTCGCGTGCACCGACGCGCCGCCCAGTTCCTCGGCGGTCACCACCTCGTTGGTCACCGTCTTCACCACGTCCGGGCCGGGGACGAACATGTAGCTCGTCCCCTTCACCATGAAGATGAAGTCGGTCATCGCCGGCGAGTAGACGTCGCCGCCCGCGCACGGACCCATGATGACGGAGATCTGGGGGATCACGCCGGAGGCGATGACGTTGCGCTTGAACACCTCGCCGTAACCGCCGAGCGCCGCGACGCCTTCCTGGATGCGCGCGCCGCCCGCGTCGAACAGGCCGATGATCGGCGCGCGCGCCTTCATGGCCATGTCTTGCACCTTGATGATCTTCTGCGCGTGCGTCTCCGAGAGCGAGCCGCCGAACACGGTGAAATCCTTGGCGAAGACGAACACGGTGCGGCCGTTGACTGTGCCCCAGCCGGTGACGACGCCGTCGCCGGGGATCTTGGTCTTCTCCATGCCGAACTCGCCGGAGCGGTGCTCGACGAACATGTCGAACTCCTCGAACGAGCCCTTGTCCATGAGGAGATCGATACGTTCACGCGCGGTGAGCTTGCCGCGCCCGTGCTGTGCCTCGATGCGCGCCTTGCCGCCGCCGAGTCGCGCGTTCGCCCGGCGCTGTTCGAGCTTATCGAGAATGTCCTTCATGCGCTGCGCCCCAGGCCGCCCTCGCCTGCATAGCACGGCCGCCGCCCCGCGGCGACGCTCCGGCCGCCGGCTCCGCCGCGTCACGGCCTATGCGAGCGGCTTATCCACTTGCCGCCGCGATCGTGACACAATCGCTCCGGAACAAGCCGGTCCCGCCTCGAACCCCGAATCACATGGCCCGCCGATCCGACCCACCCGCCGTCACCGGCCAGCCGCTCCTGCTGCTCCGGCTCGAGGGCGCCGTGCT
>CAYVBN010000695.1:0-1794 GCA_964449645.1 uncultured Hyphomicrobiales bacterium | reverse complement strand
GATGCGCCCGTTCTCGGCCTTTGTTCCGGCATGGAATATCTCGACGTCCTCGATCGCCGCCGCATCGTCGAGCCCTTCGATCACGGAGCCCTTCTGGTAGCTGCCCGGATAACCCTTGGCCGCCATCACGACGGTGAGCGCCGCCTCGTCGTACCAGCGCAGATCGAAATTCTTGAGCATGCCGTCGCGCGCGGCGAGCAGCGCCGGCAACAGGTCCGACATCAGCCGCAGCATCAGGACCTGGCACTCGGGATCGCCGAAGCGCACGTTGTATTCGATCAGCTTCGGCCCGGACGGAGTGATCATCAGGCCGGCATAGAGCACGCCCTTGTACGGGCAGCCCATCTCCTGCATGGCCCGGATGGTCGGCCGCACGATCTCCGCGAGCGCGCGTGCCGACATGTCGGGGGTCATCACCGGCGCGGGCGAATAGGCTCCCATGCCACCGGTGTTCGGGCCCTTGTCGCCGTCGAAGGCGCGCTTGTGGTCCTGCGCGGAGGCGAGCGGCACGACGTTCTCGCCGTCCGAGAGGACGAAGAACGAGGCTTCCTCGCCGTCGAGGAATTCCTCGACGATGAGCTCGGCCCCGGCCGCGCCCAGACCGCCGGCGAAGATCATGTCGATCGCCGCCTCGGCTTCCACGACGCTCTGCGCCACCACCACGCCCTTGCCGGCGGCGAGGCCGTCGGCCTTGACGACGATCGGGGCGCCGGCATCGCGCACATAGGCCTTGGCGGGGGCCGCCTGCGTGAAGCGCCGGTAGGCCGCGGTCGGAATGCCGTGGGCGCCGCAGAGGTCCTTGGTGAAGCCCTTCGAGCCTTCGAGCCGCGCGGCCGCCCGGGTCGGCCCGAACGCCTTGATCCCAGCAGCTTCCAGATCGTCGACCAGACCGGCGACCAGCGGCGCCTCCGGGCCGACCACCACCAGATCGATCCGCTCGGCCCGGCAGAAGGCGATCACCGCCGCGTGGTCGGCGGCATCGAGGTCGATGCAGGTCGCCTCGCGGGCGATGCCGGCATTGCCGGGCGCGCACCACAGCCGGTCGCACAGCGGACTGCCGGCAATCTTCCAGGCCAGCGCATGCTCGCGCCCACCCGATCCGAGAAGAAGAATGTTCATGGGTGTCGTGCCGGACCGGCTTGAATTGAGGCGCCGTGGTGTAGCATGGAGCCCGCGCGCCGCAACAGGTGCGCCTGGGGCGCAGCTCTACCGGCGGTGCACGCCGCGCCGGTGAGCCATGCGGGGGGAAGGCTGCCCGGATCGCGGTATCCTGCGATATTGAACAAAGATGCTGCTCAAAACGCCTGGTTCCGCCCGCACCGACATCGATTATCGTCTTCTCGTTCCGCTGCTGCTCAATTCGACCATCCTGCAGACCGTCATTTCGGTCACCCGCATCACGACGAGCTATCGGGCGCTCGAGCTTGGGCTTTCCGTCGTCTGGCTCGGGGTCATTTCCGCCACCTTCGCGCTGCTGCCGGTTTTTCTGGCCGTGTGGGTGGGTCGCTTCATCGATCGCGGCAACGATGCGCCGGCCGCCTGGCTCGGCTCCGCCCTGGTGGTGGCCGGCTGCGGCGGCATCGCGTTCTCGGACTCGGCCGAGATTCTGCTCGCGTTCAATGCCGTGCTCGGGGTCGGGCATCTGTTCGTGATGTCGAGCCAGCAGATGTTGTGCGTGCGCAGCGCCGGCACGTCGCACGCCCGCGAGCAGGTGTTCGGCAACTACATGGTGTCGGCCGCGGTCGGGCAGGGGTTCGGGCCGTATGTGGTCGGCTGGATCGGCGGGGCGGCCAC
>CAYVBN010000694.1:0-1836 GCA_964449645.1 uncultured Hyphomicrobiales bacterium | reverse complement strand
TGACGGCGGCACGCATCTACCCGACGACGAAATATGCGCTCGGCCACGGCCAGGCCTGTCGCCGGATCGTGGTCGGCGGCACCACAATGCCCGTACTGAGAGAGGCGGCCTGATGCACCCGAACGAGCACTCGAGGCGGATCGCGGATCCAAACCGGACGAAGGAGGATGCGGCGCGGACGTTCGAGCCTTGGCGGCGTCATCTGACCGGCCTTGCCTATCGCATGCTGGGCTCGGTCGCCGAGGCCGAAGACGTCGTGCAGGACGCCTATCTGCGCTGGCACGCGGTCGACCGCACCGCCGTCGCCGACCCGCGCGCCTATCTGTCGAAGATCGTGACGCGGCTCTGCCTCGACCACCTGAAGTCCGCGCGCGTCCGGCGCGAGACTTATGTCGGCCCGTGGCTGCCCGAGCCGGTGGTCGACGAGAACGCTTTTGCGGCGGACACGATGAGCGACTATGCGGACGACCGGTCGGTGGCGTTTCTGATGACGCTCGAGCGGCTCTCCCCGCTGGAGCGCGCCGCCTTTCTCCTGCACGACGTCTTCGACATGGAATTCACCGAGATCGGCGATGCGCTCGGCCGCACGCCGGCGGCCTGCCGGCAGCTCGCGGTGCGGGCGCGCGAGCACGTCCGCGCCGCGCGGCCGCGATTTTCCACCGGCTCGGAAGAGCAGACGCGCCTCTACGACGCGTTCCATCGGGCGATGCTCAGCGGCAATGCGGGCGAACTCGTGGGCGTGCTCGCCGAAGACGCCGTGCTCTATTCGGACGGCGGCGGCAAGCGCGCGGCGGCCCTCAACCCGATCTACGGCCGCGACAAGATTCTGCGGTTTCTCGTCGGCGTTGCGCGGAAGAAGGGACTGCCCACGGCCGACCAGGTACGCCGCGCGCAGATCAACGGACTGCCCGGGTTCATCATTGAGAGCAACGACGGCGAGATCGAGACGTTCGCGCTCGACATCCGCGAGGAGCGCATCGTGGCGATCTACTCCGTACGCAATCCCGAGAAGCTGCGGCACCTCGCGGGCACGGGATTGCACGCTCCGCCGGCGGGCGCGCGCCACTGATTGCGCTGCCGAATCTTCGGGCACGTTCGGACACGTGGGCTCCAACTCGTCGATCGCCGGCAGCGAAGCATGCTCTGACTCGTGTCCCGGGCGCACCGTAGCGCAAAGCGATGCGGTGCAGCCCCGGGATCCAGAATTGTGAATCTTCATAGTTCCCGGTTCTGCGGCGCACCACACGCAATCAAGCCGTTCAGATTGCGTAGACTTATTCTGCGTGTGCTGCGCCGCGCCCGGAAACGGGATTCTCCCTGCCCGCCGCGACCAATTTCCTAAGCCTCCACCAGCCGCCGCACTTCGGCGCGCAGAACGGGAAGCAGATCCGCCTCGAACCAGGCCGAACGGTTCAGCCAGGCGGTGTTGCGCCAGGACGGATGCGGCAGCGGCAGCAGGCGCGGATGCTGCCGCGCGTCCCAGATCGTGCGCCAGTCGTTCATCGTCGCCGACAGCGTCGGCTGCAGCAGCGCCGCGAGGCCGAGACGGCGGAAGTGATACTGCTGCGCATGGCGGCCGATCGCCAGCACGAGCTCGATGCCGGCGAGTTGCGGCAGCAATTCCTCGTGCCAGGTCAGAGCGCATTCGCGGCGCGGCGGCAGGTCACCGCCGGCTTCGTCCTGTCCGGGAAAGCAGAACCCCATCGGCACGATGGCGAGACGTGACGCGTCGTAGAATTCCGCCTCCGACACGCTGAGCCACGCACGCAGGCGCACGCCGGATGGGTCGTGGAACGGCGTACCCGAGTCGTGCGCCCGCGTTCCCGGCGCCTGGCT
>CAYVBN010000693.1:0-4856 GCA_964449645.1 uncultured Hyphomicrobiales bacterium | reverse complement strand
TCGTCCCCGACTGGCGGTGGCTGCTCGATCGCGATGACAGCCCCTGGTATCCGACCGCACGCCTCTTTCGCCAACCCAGGCTCGGCGATTGGGACAGCGTCGTCGCGCGGCTGTGCGCCGAGCTGACGCGGTTTGCGCGTCCGGCCGCCTGAAGGCGATCCTCGCTCAGCCTCCGGGATTGTTTCGCCTGTCGTTTACCGCCGTGTGATATGTCTGATTTGCCGTCTGATTCGCGCACAGCCGATGCATGATGCCGCAGCCTCGCCCCATCGACCGAGACCTTTCCGCAGAAAAGCAGATGCTCGCGCAGGCGATCGCCTTTCACCGTGCGGGGCAGCTTGCGGAGGCGGAGCGGCTTTATTCCGATGTTCTTCGGGCGCTTCCCGAGCAGCCCGAGGCTCTGCACCTCCTGGGCGTGCTGCGCCTGCAGCAGGGACGTCCCGCGGACGCGCTGAGCCTGGTCGCCGCCGCGCTGCGGGCGCGTCCTCGCTCCGCCAGTATCCTGTCGAACCACGGTCTCGTGCTCGACGCGCTCGGCCGTCTCGACGAAGCGATCGCGAGCTACGACCAGGCGCTGGCGCTCAAGCATGACGATGCCGACGTGCTCGGCAATCGCGGCAACGCGCTGCTCAAGCTCAGCCGCAACGCGGAAGCGCTCGAGAGCTACGACCGCGCGCTGGCCTTGGCGCCGAACGCCGTCGGCGTGCTCGCGAACCGTGCCAACGCGTTGTTCGGGCTCGGGCGCTACGAGGAGGCGCATGCGGCTGCGGCGCGCGCGCTCGCCGTTGATCCGCGGCACGTCGATGCGCTCAACGTTGCGGGTAATGCGCTCGCCGCGCTCGGCAGGCTCGAGGAGGCGCTCGCGTCCTACGACGGCGCCCTCGCGGTCGCGCCCGACGGTCTCGACGCGTTCAACAATCGCGCGCTCGTGCTGATCCGCCTCCATCGCTACGAAGAGGCACGCGCCACCTGCGCGCGGGCGCTGGCGCGTGCCCCGGATCATCTGCAGATCCTGCAGACGCACGCCAATGCCCTGATGGCGCTCGGCCGTTACGCCGAAGCGATCGCCGGTTACGACACCGTGCTGGCACGCGAGCCTGCGCACGCCGACGCGGCCGCCAATCGCGGCTACTCGCTGCTGCAGCTCGGCCGCTTCGACGAGGCGCTGGCGAGCTTCGAGCGCGTGCTCGCGGTGGCGCCGCAGCATCTCGATGCGCTCGTCAATCGCGTGCTCGCCCTCGCCGATCTCGGGCGCTGGGACGAAGCGCTGGCGGCGGGCGAGCGGGCCGTCGCGGCAGCGCCCGAATGCCCCGAGGCGCACAACAACCACGCCACGGTGCTGCGGCATTTCAATCGCTACGAGGAGGCGCTCGTAGGCTGCGACCGCGCGCTCGCGCTGCGCCCGGACTATGCCGGCGCGCACAGCAACCGCGGCATCGTGCTGGCGGATCTCGGGCGTTACGAGGAGGCGCTCGAGAGCTTCGGTCGCGCGCTCGTGCTCGCGCCGGACGTCGCCGAGGTGCACTGGAACGACGCCATCACACGCCTGAGCCTCGGCGATTTCCGCACCGGCTGGCTCGAATACGAGTGGCGCTGGGAACGCAAGGGCGCGCTGGAGCGGCGCCGAGACTACCCGCAGCCGCTCTGGCTCGGCAACCAGCCGCTCGACGGCCGCACGTTGTTTCTGCACGCCGAACAGGGGTTCGGTGACACGATCCAGTTCATCCGCTATGCGCCGCTCGCGGCGCGGCGCGGCGCGGCGGTGGTGCTCGAAGTGCAGCCGGCGCTCAAGACGCTGGTCGCCGGGCTCGGCTTCGGCCGCGTGCTGGCCAAGGGCGAGCCGACGCCTGCGTTCGACCTGCACTGTCCTTTGCTCAGCCTTCCGCTCGCCTTCGGGACCGAGCTTGCGACCATCCCGGCGGAGATCCCCTATGTGTCGGCGCCCGAGCCGCACGTTACGCATTGGCGCGGGCGTCTCGGCGAGGCGCGGGGCGTGCGCGTCGCGCTCGCCTGGGCGGGCAACCCGGCCCACAAGAACGACCGCAACCGCTCGATCGCGCTCGAACGTCTCGCGCCGCTGCTCTCGCGCGAACAGATCGAATTCGTCAGCGTGCAGCGGGAATTGCGCGATCAGGAAGCCGCGCTGCTCGCCCGTCACCCCAACGTGCGGGCGATCGGACAGGACTTCGCGGACTTCGCCCATACGGCGGCGGCTCTCTCTCTGGTCGACCTCGTCCTCGCGGTCGATACCTCGATCGCGCATCTCGCCGGCGCCATGGGCAAGCCGGTATGGATCCTCCTGCCGTTCGCGGCCGACTACCGCTGGCTGCACGAGCGCGAGGACAGCCCCTGGTACCCGACCGCGCGGCTCTTCCGTCAGCCGAAGATCGGCGACTGGGCGAGCGTGATCGAGCGGGTCGGCGCCGAGCTCGACGCCTTCGTGCGTGGTCGCGCCGCGCAGGACGGCTGAGCTTATGGAATCTGCCGCGCCACGGCTTGATTGCGCGGAGCCGGTCCCATCGGCCGAGGATCTGCGGCGGGCGGTCACGCTGCATCGCAACGGCGAGCTTGAACGCGCCGCGCAGATCTACGCACAGGTCCTCGCCGGTGATCCGGCCAACCCGGATGCCGCGCACCTTCTCGGCGTCGTGCGGCTGCAACAGGGCCGGCCAGCGGAGGCCCTGGGGCTGATCGCCGTCGCGCTCCGGGCGAAGCCGCGCTCCCCCGGCATCCTGTCGAACCAGGGTCTCGTGCTCGAGGCGCTCGGGCGGCCCGAGGAGGCGATTGCGAGCTACGATCTCGCCATCGCGCACAAGCCGCAGGACGCGGAGATTCTCGAAAACCGCGGCAACGCGCTGTTCCGCCTCGGCCGCTTCGACGACGCGCTCGCGGGCTATGCGCGCGCGCTCGAACACGCGCCGGAGAGCGCCGACGTCCGCTGGAACATCGGCCTCATCCGTCTGCTGCGCGGCGAGCTGCGCGAGGGTTGGGAAGGCTACGAATGGCGCTGGCGGCGCGCATCGTTTCCCGATCGCGACCGCACATTCGCGGCTGCCCGGTGGAACGGTGAGCCGCTCGCCGGCGCGACGATCCTGCTGCACACCGAGCAGGGGCTCGGCGATACGATCCAGTTCGTGCGCTATGCGCCGCTTATGGCGCGGCAAGGCGCGCGCGTCGTGCTCGAAGTGCAGGCGCCGCTTCGTGGCTTGCTGGCCGATGTTCCGGGAGTCGCGCAGGTGCTCGTGCGCGGCGAGACCTTGCCGGCCGTCGATGTCCATTGTCCGCTGCTCAGCCTGCCGCGCGTGCTCGCAACCGAGCTGCACGGCATTCCGGCAAGCGTTCCCTATCTCTCCGCGCCGCCGGCGCGCATCGCGCAGTGGCGGGCCCGGCTGCCCGAGACCTCCCGCCCACGCGTCGGGCTCGTGTGGACTGGCAATCCGCGGCACGCGGACGATCGCAACCGCTCGCTCGCCTTCGCGCAGCTCGCCCCGCTGCTGAGCGTTGCGGGAATCGAATTCATCAGCCTGCAGAAAGATGTGCGCGAGCCCGATCGCGCCGTGCTGGCGTCTGCCGCGAACGTGCGGGATCTCGGGCACGCGCTCGCCGACTTCGCCGACACGGCGGCGGTCATCGCGAGTCTCGATCTCGTCGTTTGCGTCGACACGGCGGTTGCGCATCTCGCCGGCGCGATGGCTAAGCCGGTGTGGATCCTGCTGCCGTTCGTGCCGGATTGGCGCTGGCTGCTCGATCGTGAGGATAGCCCCTGGTATCCGACCGCGCGGCTCTTTCGCCAGCCGGGCATCGGTGATTGGGACAGCGTCATTGCCCGCGTTCGGGAAGAGCTCACCTGCTGGGCGGCCGCGCGGATCGCAACCGATGTCTGATCCGGCGCTCCGATCCGGCCCCCCGGCCGACGATGTGCGCGAGCATCTCGCACGCGCAATCGAGCGCCACCGGCAGGGGGACCTCGCGGCCGCCGAAGCGCTTTACGAACATGTGCTCGCCGCAGCGCCCGACCACGCGCAGGCGCTGCACCTGTTCGGCATGCTGCGCTTCCGGCAGGGCCGGCCGGCCGATGCGCTCCGTCTTGTGGCGGCGGCGCTGGCGGCCGGGCGGCGCACGCCGGGCGTGTTGTCGAATCACGGGCTCGTGCTCGATGCGCTCGGCCGTTTCGACGAGGCGCTCGCGAGCTACGACGAAGCCCTGGCGGGGGCGCCGGAAGACGCGGACATTCTCGCCAATCGCGGCAATACGCTCGGCCGGACCGGACGCTTCGCCGAAGCGCTCGCGGCTTATGACGGCGTGCTCGCGCGTCGGCCGGCCGATGTCGAGGCGCTCGCGAACCGCAGCTTCGCTCTCATCGGGCTGAAGCAATACGCGCAGGCGCTCACAGCGGCCGACCGGGCGCTCGCGATCGATCCGCGGCATGGAGGCGCGCTCAACAACCGCGGCAAGGCGTTGCTCGAACTGGGTCGCTTCACGGAGGCGCTCGCGTGCTTCGATCAAGTGGTGGCGATCGCGCCGGATCACGCCGATGCCCATGCCAATCGGGCGCACGTGCTCACCCGGCTCGATCGTCAGGACGAGGCGCTCGCGGCCTGCGAACGCGCGCTTGCGCTCGCTCCGGCGCATGTCGGCGCCCACGTCAATCGCGGCAACGCGCTGCGCCGGCTCGGACGCGTGGCCGAGGCGCTGGCGAGCTATGACGAGGCGCTGCGGCTGCGGCCCGATCAGGCCGACGTGATCGGCAACCGCGGCACCGCGCTCGCCGATCTCGGCCGTCATGACGACGCGCTGAAGGAGTTCGCACGGGCGCGTGCGCTCGCGCCCGACGATCCGGATATCCGCTGGAACCA
>CAYVBN010000692.1:0-9192 GCA_964449645.1 uncultured Hyphomicrobiales bacterium | reverse complement strand
TTCGGTGATGGTGTAGCAGGTGTCGATGTCGTGGTTGCCGTCCATGAGGACTTCCGGCTCGACGATCGGGACGATCTGCTCCTCCTGGCAGAGCGCGGCGTAGCGCGAGAGCGCGTGCATGTTCGCCTTCACGCAGGTCCACGTCGGAATGGACGCGCCGATGTCGATGACGGCGCGCCACTTGGCGAACTTGGCGCCGAGGCCGCGATATTCGGCGAGCCGCTCGCGCAACCCGTCGAGCCCTTCGGTAACGACCTCGCCCGGGCAGAAGGGAAGGGGCTTCGTGCCCTTGTCGACCTTGATGCCGGGGAGCGAGCCGGCCGCGGCGATGAGCTTGACGAGCGGCGTGCCGTCCTTCGCGTTCTGCCGGATGGTCTCGTCGTACAGGATGACCCCGGAGATGTGGTTCTTCATCGCCTCGGTCGAACGGAACAGCAGCTCGCGGTAATCGCGCCGATTGTCGGCGGTCGATTCGACGCCGATCGCGTCGAAGCGCGTCTTGATCGGTCCGGACGATTCGTCGGCGGCCAGAATGCCGCGACCGGGCGCGACCCAGGCGCGCGCCACCTTGTTCAACTCAGCGAGGTCCATCGCATCCTCCGTCTGTCGTGGCCGGGCGATCCGGCGCGTTCGGTTGAGAGCGGGAGACTTCTTCGAGCCGTCATTCCGCTCCGGCTCTTTGTCCTGAGCATGATCGTTTCCGAACCGGTGACCAGTTTCCCGGAATCATGCCCTGATTTTTAGCGTCTCGCGCGCGGCGGCGGGAGGGCGTCATTTCGCCCTCAGGACTTCGACGCCGGGCAAGCGCTTGCCCTCCAGCCATTCGAGGAAGGCGCCACCCGCGGTCGACACATAGGTGAGGCGATTGGCGACGCCCGCGGCGTTGAGCGCCGCGACCGTATCGCCGCCGCCCGCGACCGAGACGAGATTGCCCGCATCGGTGAGCTCCGCGGCCGCTTCGGCTACTTCGATCGTGCCTTTGTCGAACGGCTCGAGCTCTATGGCCCCGAACGGTCCGTTCCACACCAGCGTTTTCACGCGCGCCAGCACCGAGACGACGTATTCGATGCTGCGCGGCCCGATGTCGAGGATCATGTCGTCGGCGCCGACGTCGTCGATCGCCACCGTGCGCGACGGCGCCAACGCCTCGAACTTCTGCGCCACCACGGCGTCGACCGGCAGCACCACTTCGCAGCGCGCCGTGCGCGCCTTGCCGAGGATGTCGCGCGCGGTGGCGGCGAGGTCGTGCTCGCACAGCGACTTGCCGACGGGCTTGCCCTGTGCGGCGAGAAACGTGTTGGCCATGCCGCCGCCGATCATCAGGACGTCGACCTTGCCGACCAGGTTGCCGAGCAGGTCGAGCTTGGTGGAGACCTTGGCGCCGCCCACGATGGCGGCGACCGGGTGCTCGGGGGATTCGAGCGCGCGCGTGAGCGCATCGAGCTCCGCCTCCATACCACGTCCCGCATAGGCCGGGAGCACGTGGCCGAGTCCCTCGGTCGAGGCGTGCGCGCGGTGGGCGGCGGAAAACGCGTCATTCACCCAGATGTCGCCGAGCTTCGCCAGCGCGGCCACGAAGGCCGGATCGTTCTTCTCTTCGCCGGCGTGAAAGCGCGTGTTTTCCAGGCAGAGAATGTCGCCGGGCCGCAGGGCGGCGACCGCCGCCTCCGCCGCCGGGCCGACGCAATCCTCCGCGAAGGCGATCGGGCGCGCGAGCATGCGCGAGAGGGCGGCGACGACCGGCTTGAGCGACTGCTTCGGATCGCGGCCCTTCGGTCGCCCGAAGTGGGAGAGCAGAATGACCTTGCCGTTCCGATGGCTGATTTCTCTGATCGTCGGCGCAACGCGAGCGAGGCGCGTTTCGTCCGAAACCTCGCCGTTCTCCATCGGCACGTTGAGATCGACGCGCAGCAGCACGCGCTTGTTTGTCAGGTCGACCTGATCGAGCGTTCGATACTGGCTCATGTCACGCGCCATCAACGAATTTTCACGAGAGTGCGGAAGGAATTACTGGCTGCAACGTTTTCGCCAAGCTCGGAGCTGCCAGGAACTCGATCACCTCTCCCATGGGAAGAGGTCGGATCGCGGCCGAAGTCGTTCGGCTGCGATCCGGGTGAGGGGTTACGGCCTATTGAGGGTTCGGACCCCCCTCATCCCGACCCTCTCCCCACTGGGGAGAGGGAGCTCGCCGGGTTTGCCGTAACCTCCAACAATCCAATTTCGCTCGTCCGGTCTCATCTGGAGCAAATCAAGTGCACGGCTGACGCAAGTCCGTCTGCGGACGCACCTATGGGTACGCCGGGCGAACGCGTCAGCCCAGCTTGCCCATCGCGACGGCCGTATCGGCCATGCGGTTCGAGAAGCCCCACTCGTTGTCGTACCAGGACATGATGCGCACGAGCGTGCCGTCCATGACCTTGGTCTGGTCCATGTGGAACACGGACGAATGGGGATCGTGGTTGAAGTCGATCGAGACGTTCGGCCGCTCGGTGTAACCGAGGAGTCCCTTGAGCTGCTGCTCGGCGGCGCGCTTCACCGCCGCGTTGATCTCGTCCTTGTTGGTCTGCCGCTTGGCGACGAACTTGAGGTCGACGACCGAGACGTTCGGGGTCGGCACCCGGATGGCGACGCCGTCGAGCTTGCCCTGCAGTTCGGGCAGCACGAGGCCGACCGCCTTGGCGGCGCCGGTCGAGGTCGGGATCATCGAGACGGCGGCGGCGCGCGCCCGGTAGAGGTCCTTGTGCACCTGATCGAGCGACGGCTGGTCGTTGGTGTAGGAGTGCACCGTGGTCATGAACCCCTTGTCGATGCCGACAGCGTCGTTCAGCACCTTGGCGACCGGCGCGAGGCAGTTGGTCGTGCACGATGCGTTCGACACGACGGTGTGCTGCTTGGTGAGCTTGTCGTGGTTGACGCCGTAGACGACCGTCAGGTCGGCGCCCTCGGCCGGAGCCGAGATCAGGACGCGCTTGGCGCCGGCCGTGAGATGCGCGGCGGCCTTCTCGCGGCTGGTGAAGATGCCGGTGCATTCGAGCGCGACGTCGACGCCGAGCTCCTTCCAGGGCAGTTGCGTCGGGTCCTTGATGGCGGTGACCTTGATCGGGCCGGTGCCGCAATCGATCGTGTCGCCCTTGACCGTGACCTCGCCGGGAAAGCGGCCGTGCACGGAGTCGAAGCGCAGGAGATGCGCGTTGGTCTCGACCGGGGCGAGATCGTTGATGGCGACCACCTGGATGTCGGTCCGCTCGGACTCGACGATGGCGCGTAAGATGTTACGGCCGATACGGCCGAACCCGTTGATGGCGACACGAACCGACATGCTGGACTCCCTGACAACCACCCGCCGCCCGCGGCGTCACGTATTCGTTCACATATTCATATGGTGTCTAGCACGGTCTGCGGGAGGCGCAACAATACCGGCCGTGGGCCGGCCTTCTCATCCGGCGAGCTTGCCTAACGCCGCTTCGGCCACCTTTTCGGCCGTGATGCCGAAATGGCCATAGAGGTCCTTGTAGGGCGCGCTGGCCCCAAATCCGGTCATGCCGACGAAGAGGCCGTCGGAACCGATCACCGCGTCCCAGCCGAGCCGCAGGCCGGCCTCGACCGCGACCCTGACCGGGGCCGTCCCCAGGACGGCTTGCCGTTCGGCCGGCGGCAGGGCGAGCAGGAGCTCGAGACAGGGGACCGAGACGACGCGGGCGCGGATCCCGCGTCCGGCCAGCACCTTGCGCGCCTCGACGGCGGTCGCGACCTCCGACCCCGAGGCGAACAGCGAGACCTGGGCGGCGCCACCCTCGGCCGGCAGGAGCTCGTAAGCCCCGGCCGCACAGCGGTTGTGCTCGTCGAGCTGCGTCCTCACCTGCGGCAGGTTCTGGCGCGTGAGCGCCAGCAGGCTCGGGCCGTCCCGGCGCTCGAGCGCGATCTGCCAGCACTCGACCGTCTCGACCGCGTCGCACGGACGCAGCACGAGCAGGTTGGGGATCGCCCGCAGCGCCGCGAGATGCTCGACCGGCTGGTGCGTCGGGCCGTCCTCGCCGAGGCCGATTGAATCATGCGTCATCACGTGGATGACGCGCTCGCCCATCAGGGCAGCGAGCCGGATCGCCGGCCGGCAGTAGTCGGAGAAGACCAGGAAGGTCCCCGAATAGGGGATCACGCCCCGGTGCAGCGCCATGCCGTTCATGGCCGCCGCCATGGCGTGCTCGCGGATGCCGTAATGGATGAAGCGTCCGCCGTAGTCGGCCGCCGACAGCGCGCGCATGCCCTTGGGCCGCGTGTTGTTCGAGCCGGTGAGGTCGGCCGAGCCGCCGATCATCTCCGGAACGGCCGAGACCAGCGTTTCGAGGGCGAATTCCGAGGCGCTGCGCGTCGCGATCTCCTTCGGGGCGGCGGCGAGCTTCTCTTTCACGCCGCGCACCGCTGCGCCGAGCTTCTCCTCCGGCAAGTCCCCGCGCATCCGGCGGAGAAACTCGTTGCGGGCGTCGGGGGCGAGCGCCGCGACCCGCTCGCGCCAGGCGCGGTGGGCGTCTTGCGAACGCGCGCCGGCCTTGCGCCAGAGCGCGAGGGCGTCCGCCGGCACCTCGAACGGGGCCGCGTCCCAGCCGAGCTGCCGCCGTGCGCCGGCGATTTCCTCGGCTCCGAGCGGCGAGCCGTGGCACTTCTCCGAGCCCGCCTTGGTAGGCGCCCCGAAGCCGATGGTCGTGCGGCAGGCGATGAGCGACGGCCGGTCGGAGCTCTGCGCACGGGTGATCGCCGCCGCGATCGCGTCGGGATCATGCCCGTCGATGCGCGTCGCCGCCCAGCCCGCGGCCTCGAACCGCTTCACCTGATCGACCGAATCGGTCAGCGACAGCGGCCCGTCGATCGAGATCCCGTTGTCATCGAAGAGGACGACCAGCCGGTCGAGCTTCAGATGGCCGGCGAGCGCGATGGCCTCCTGGCTGATCCCTTCCATCAGGTCGCCATCGGAGGCGAGCACGTAGGTGCGATGATCGACGAGATCGCGGCCGAACTCGGCGGCCAGATGACGTTCGGCGATCGCCATGCCGACGGCGTTGGCGAGCCCCTGGCCGAGCGGGCCGGTCGTCGTTTCGACGCCCGGCGTGACGAAATTCTCCGGATGTCCGGGCGTGAGCGAGCCGAGCTGGCGGAAGCGCTTGATCTCGTCGATCGTCATCGCCTCGTAGCCGAGGAGATGCAGCAGCGCGTAGATCAGCATCGATCCGTGGCCGGCGGAGAGCACGAAGCGGTCGCGGTCGGGCCAGGCGGGATCGGCCGGGTCGAACTTGAGAAAGCGGGTGAACAGCACGGTCGCGATGTCGGCCGCGCCCATCGGCAGGCCCGGATGGCCGGATTTCGCCTTCTCCACCGCGTCCATCGCGAGCGCCCGGATGGCATTCGCCATCCGCTCGTGCTCGGCGCGCGCGTGCGTAGGTCTCCTGCTTTCCGACCGGGAGGCCGCGACGGCCGCCGCCGCGGCGCGGGGGGATTTTGGGTCGGTCAAGAAGCTGGCCGAAGATGCTGTTGTGACGATGATCTGTGCAGCGTCGGTGCGGGTCGGTCCGCCCGAATGGCGCGGTAGATAGCACGTGAGGCCCGGGAGTCAACGCGAGCACGGCTTGCGTCGCGCGCCGTCCACACAGGATGGGGAAGACCTGCATCCCGGCGTTGACGTCACGGCGCGGCGCAACGTAAGCTTCCGTTAATAAATAATTGCGGCGCAACGAATTTGCGCGTTGGAATTCATTGCTTTCGCATCAGGGGCCGAGCGGAGCGAGGATGACCGACACGAGCGCCCTCGAGGCGGCGACCAAGCGCATGACTCTGGCGCTCGAAGCGCTCGAGGCCGCGGTCGAGCGCCGGCTCGAAGCCGATCGCGGGGAGGCGGCCGTCGCCGATCAGTTGCATGCCTTCGACGCCGATCGCTCCCGTCTCGCGGCGGAACTCGACGAAAGCGTGGCGCGTTCGCGCCGGCTCGAAACCACCAACCGAGAGATCGCGCGCCGGCTCGACCACGCGATCGCGAGCATCCGCTCCGTTCTCGCCGCCCACCACGAGAGTTGACGTGCATGCGCGGCGCGTCGACACCCTGCGGCCCGGCTCGTTGCAGCCGGCCGAGCCTCGCGCCTGTTGAGCATCCCTCCTTCGTCGAGTCCGTCCCATGGCCCATGTGAGCGTCATCATCAACGGCCGCCGCTTCAGCATGGCGTGCGAGGACGGTCAGGAGAATCATCTCGTGCGCCTCGCCGAGGATCTCGACCAGCGCCTTACCGAGCTCAAGGCGAAGTTCGGCGAGATCGGCGACATGCGGCTGACCGTGATGGCCGCGCTGACGATCGCCGACGAACTGGTCGAAGCCGGCCAACGGCTGCGCCGGCTCGAGCAGGAGGTCGCCGAATTGCAGAAGGCGCGGGCGGCGATCAGCGACCGCAGCCAGCAGACGCAGGCGGCCCTGGCAGGGGCGTTCGATGCCGCGGCCGAGCGCATCGAGAAGGTGACGCGCATCCTCAACCAGAGCAGCGCGAACGGAATGGTCCTCGGCTGAGGCAATTCCCGCGGCGCGACACCGGCACGAATTCTGTCTCGCCAGACGTGCTGCAACGCACGTCTCGCGGCGTCCGCAGGCGATGGATGGCTGGCGGCCGGCCGCGATAGGCATTAGTTTAGGACCGCGGGGCTGCGAGGTGCGTCAGGAGACAAATCCCCGGGGCCTTATCGATCCTGAAGGGAGCTGTCCCTGACCGGGCCCGTGGGCTCGGACATATGGCGCCCACCTACTTTCGTAGGGAACCCGGGATCGAGCTCTCCGACGGCCAACGCGGCTCCGCACTCGCCTGGTGTGGCGGATTTGAAGTTTCTAAAATCGTCCAGCGGACTCCGCTAGGAACTTCAAATCCAAAGCCGCACTAAAAGCATTAACTTGCTGATGTCCCGCTTCCGAAGTTCGCATCAGAGCACGCTGCAAGATATTGCGAGCTTCGGAATCGGGACACCAGAAGGGTTTCAATTTTCGGCCCCGTTTCGGGTCCTGCCGGCAGTTTCTCGGGAATTCCACGTCGCAATGAATCAACCCGTCCCGACCGAATCACCCAAGGTGGCGTTGCGCCGCCGCGCCGTCGCGCTGCGGGACGCGCTGCCGGGACCGGAGCGGGCCGCCGCCGCCACGACCATCGCCGAGCGCGGACCGCCGGTCGAGGTTCCTGCGGGCGCCATCGTCTCGGGATTTTCCCCGCTCAAGAGCGAGATCAATCCACTGCCGCTGCTGCGCCGGTTCGCCGACCGCGGCGCCGCGCTCGCGCTGCCGGTCGTGGCCGGCCGCGGCAAGCCGCTCGTCATGCGGGCGTGGAGCTTCGGTGCCCCGCTCGCATCCGGCGTATGGGGCATTCGCGAGCCGCCGCCGGACGCGCCCGAGGTCTTCCCCGACATTCTGATCGTGCCCTTGCTCGCCTTCGACCGGCGCGGCCACCGCGTCGGCTACGGGGCCGGCTATTACGACATGACGATCGCGCGGCTGCGTGGCATGAAACCCATCGTGGCGATCGGCATTGCGTTCGCCGCACAGGAAATCGACGAAGTGCCTGCGACAGCGCGCGATGCGCGTCTCGACCTGGTGCTGACCGAGCGGGAGGTGATCGACTGCCGCAGTTCATGAGGCGGTCGTGTGGAACGTCGTAGGGCGGCTACCGGTCGAGGATCGCGGATTATCATGCGTCTTTTTTTCATCGGCGATGTCGTTGGCCGCTCCGGCCGGACCGTGGTCTTCGATCGCCTGCCGGGTCTGATCCGCGACTGGAAGCTCGACGTCGTGATCGTGAACGGCGAGAACGCCGCCGGCGGCTTCGGCATCACCGAGACGATCTACCAGGACCTCGTCGATGCCGGCGCCGACGCCGTCACGCTCGGCAATCACGCCTGGGATCAGCGCGAGGCGCTCGTCTTCATCGAGCGAGCGCCGCGCCTCGTGCGCCCGCTGAATTATCCGAAAGGGACGCCCGGGCGCGGTGCGGCGCTCGTCACGGCCAAGAACGGCGCGCGCGTTCTCGTCATCAATGCCATGGGCCGCATCTTCATGGAGCCGCTCGACGATCCGTTCACGGCGGTCGGGCGCGAGCTCGACTGTTGCGGACTCAAGAGCGGGGCGGACGCCATCGTCATCGACATGCATGCCGAGGCGACGAGCGAGAAGCAGTCGATGGGCTATTTCGTCGACGGCCGTGCCAGCCTGCTGGTCGGAACCCACACGCATGCGCCGACCGCCGATCATCAGATCTTGCCGGGCGGCACCGCCTTCATCTCCGATGTCGGCATGACGGGCGACTACAATTCCATCATCGGGATGGCGAAGGACGAGCCGCTCGGGCGCTTCCTGCGGCGCATTTCCTCGTCCAAGTTCGAGGCGGCTACGGGACCTGCGACGCTGTGCGGCATCGCGGTCGAGGTCGACGACGCCACCGGGCTCGCGGCGCGTGTCGCGCCGGTGCGCCTCGGCGGGCGGCTCGAAGAGGCGCGGCCGGCGTTCTGGGACAACTCCATGACGAGCACCCCGCGTTGATGCGGGTCGCGCTCGGTCAGGGCGCGAGCGTCTGCTGGTGCTGGACGAGCTTCCAGGTGCCGCGGTCGTTGCGGTAGGTGGACGTGCAGAAGCACCGGTACGGGGCAGCGCCTTCCCGCCGTCCTTCCGCCGTGTAGGCGAGCACGATCACGCCCTCGCCGGCGCGGCCAATGGCCCGGTCGGTCATGTCCACCGAGGCCCAGCGCGGCGCACCCGCGAGGCTGTCGCGAACGTCGGCCGCGCGCATCACGCCGATGCCGGGAAATGCCATGAGGCAGGCAGGGTCGAGCAGCTCGTCGTAAACGGACGAGCCTTCGAGCCAGAAGCGCCGCTCCAGCGTCCATACGGCCGCGTCGTCCAATGCGCTCTCCTGCGTAGGGGCTTAGCTTAATCGGCTCGACGGTCCCGGCAACCGCGGCGCGGGCGTGAGGGCCTCCTTCGCCCGCGTCATCGCCGCCGCAGTGATGACGGGAAAACATTCCCCGCTGCGGGGCGTCGGCTTCCGCCCAAGTCCGACTTCGCCTAGCGTTTTTCCGGGTGATTCGCGTGCCGGCGCGCCGTAACCAGCCGGCTCAATCCAGCTCGGGTCTTCGCTCATGGCCGTCAGCATCAATCGCAATCTGGCGCTCGAGAAGAAAACC